>JAFGSL010000551.1 GCA_016934645.1 Anaerolineae bacterium | reverse complement strand
CAGCAGTGCTCCCGGCTGGACGTGCCCCGACGGCGCACCTGCCGGAACAACGTGCACCTATCCAGTTGGTGCGTTGGCGGCAGGCGAAACTACCAGCATCACGTTTACCGTTAACGTCGCCAATCCCGTACCTGCAAACGTAACAGAGATCGAGAATACAACGTCTATCACAGAAGACGGCACCAACGGCGCGGATACCAACCCGGTTAATAATTCAGCAACCACTTTCACTCCGGTCATTGCTGCGCCTGATCTCATCGTCAGCAAGAATGACGGCCGCACGACTGCCCAGCCCGGAGAGACGCTGTCTTACCTCATCACCATCACCAACACCGGCAATCTGGAGGCGACTTCCGTCTTCGTCACCGACACGCTACCGCTGTATACGACGTTCGTCGCTGCCTCCGATGGCGGCACAGAGACCGCCTCCGGCATCATTACCTGGCCTGCCTTCGGCCTCGACGGTGGCAGTGCGCGCGCCACACGACTCGTCATCGTCACTATGGATAACCCTTTGCCTGCCGGGGTGGACACCATCACCAACACCGTTACCGCTGCTACTCTCAATGATGCGAACCTCGCCAACAACACCGCGCGGGACATCGATACCATCATCGCCGCGCCTGATTTGGCACTCACAAAGCGTGCCAGCGATGTCACAGTCGAACCCGGTGATGTGCTCATATACACGCTCACCTACACAAATCTGGGCAACCAGGAAGCCGCAGGCGTCGTCATCACCGAGACTGTACCAGCGTATACCACCTTCACCGGTCCCATCGGATGGAGCTGCATAGATACAACCTGTACATATTTGGTCGGAAGTCTGCCTGCTGGAGCGACTCGCAGTGTCACCTTCACGGTGAACGTTGACGTCCTGCTGCCACCAGGTATCACACAGATCGAGAACACCGCTGGCATCACCGACGATGGCACCAACGGCGCAGACGCCGATCCGTCAAACAATGTGGATAGCACGGTCACATCTGTCATTGCCGCACCTGATCTCACGCTTGTGAAGAGCGATGGCGGCGTGACCATGCAACCCGGTGCCACACTCGTCTACACGCTCACCTACGCGAATGCAGGCAATCAAGGTGCCACAGGCGTAATCATCACCGAGACTGTGCCTGCAAACACGACTTTCGCTGGCCTAACCGGCTGGAATTGCGTGGCAACAAATTGCGAATATAACCTAGGTGCTTTACCCGCGAGCGCTACCGGCAACATCACTTTTGCTGTCACCCCCATCACCCCGCTGCCTGCAGGTGTGACGCAGATCGACAACACGGCCACGATCGCCGACGACGGTAGCAATGGCACGGATACCAATCCAACGGATAACACCGCTAGTATCGCTACGCCTATTACTGCGACGCCGGATCTCACGGTGACGAAATCCGACGGCGTGGATTCCGCCGAACCCGGCGATGCACTAGTCTACCAGCTTATCGTCACCAACAACGGCGACCAGGCAGCTACCGGTGTCCTTATCACCGATAACTTGCCCGCCCATGCAATCTTCGTCGCTGCTTCTGACGGCGGTACGCAGAGCGCTCCAGGCGGCGTTACCTGGCCCACGTTCGCACTGCCTGGCGGCGGGGCGAGCGTCACCCGTGCCGTCACGGTCACCGTCATTGACCCATTCCCGGCAGACACGAACATCATCACCAACACCGCCACGGTCGCCGACGACGGCAACAACGGCCTCGATCCTACACCTGATAACAACACCGCTACCGATGCGGATACCGTCTCCGCTACGCCAATCCTGCTGATGAGCAAGGACGACGGACTGACTACCGTGGTACCCGGCAGCACGATCATCTACCGGCTGGTCATCACCAATACCGGCAGACAACTCGCCGCCGACATCCACCTCACCGATACCCTCCCGGCGCAAACGACGTTCTACATTGCCTCGGATGCGGGCCAGGAGACCGCACCCGGTAGCGATGTCGTCATCTGGCCTACCTTTGACCTGGCCGGTGGGGCCAGCACCACGCGCCTCCTCGTCGCCACTGTGGACAACCCCTTACTCGCTGGAATAACGGCCATCACCAATACTGCCGTGCTGCGCGACAACCATGGCAATATGGCAGAGGCTGAGGACACCGATGCCGTGGATGCCAACCCACTCCTCTTCCTTGACAAGACCAACGCCGTAGAAACCACCGTCCCGGGTGCAACACTCATCTACACGCTCACGCTCACCAACAACGGCAACCAGGAAGCGACCGGTATCCTCATCACCGACACCTTGCCTGCAGACGTCACCTTCGTCTCGGCCTCCGACGGCGGCATAGAGAGCGAACCCGGCATCATTACCTGGCCTGCCTTCAACCTGGCTGGCGGCGGTGCGAGTGTGACTCGTTTCCTCACCGTCAACGTTAAGACCACACTTCCGGCCGGCGTCGAACTGCTGATCAACACCGCGCGCGCCATCGAGGATCGTGGGTACGACGCCATCGCCCAACACGTGGACGTCGTCGTCGCTGCGCCCGATCTGGCGATTGGCAAGACTGACGGTGGGATTGTGCCACAGCCCGGCAATCTACTAGTGTACACGCTCACTTACGCAAACGTAGGCGAACAAGGCGCTACAGGTGTCGCCATCTCAGAGACTGTGCCCGCGTATGCAACTTTCGCTGCTGCCACCAGCAACCCTGGCTGGACATGTGTTGACGGTGCACCCGCTGGGACATCCTGTATGTACATCGTCGGTGACCTCCCTGTGGGAGCCTCCGGTGACATCACTTTTGCCACGCGCGTTGTCACTCCACTGCCCGTGAGCGTCACGCAGACCGAGAACACGGCCTCCATCGCCGACGACAGCAGCAACGGTGCGGATACCGATCCGACGAACAACACCGCGAGCATCATCACGCCTTTCGACGCCACCATCGATCTACTGATCACGAAAGATGATGGCGACATCACTGTGGAACCGGGTGAGACCATTGTCTACACACTGACCTACGCCAACAACGGCGATCAAGTTGCCGGCGGTGTAGTCATCACCGAGACTGTACCCGCGCTCACCACCTTCAATCAGATAGCCAGCGGTCTTGGCTGGACGTGTGTCCACGGTTCGCCGGCCGGAACGGTATGCACCTATCCACTCGGTGACGTGATTGAGGGCGGAACGCTGCATTTCGCTGTAGACGTCGTCTTGCCGTTCCCCATTGAGGTGAGTGAAATCACGAACCAGGTTATCATCGGTGCTGACGCCAATAACATCCCTGATGCCAATCCCGACGACAACACGGCCTCGGCCATCACCCCCATCATCACCAAGCCCGATCTCGTCATCGGCAAAGATGACGGCTTCAGCGTCGTGTTGCCAGATCAACAAGTTACCTACATCATCACCGCGACTAACGTGGGGACACAAAACGCGGCCAACGTCCAGATCACCGATACATTGCCTGCCTATGTCACTTTCGCTAGCGCTTCAAATAGCGGTGCGCAGAGCAGTCCTGGCATCGTCACCTGGCCCATCATCCCACAAATAGCCCTCGACGAAATCATCACCCGCACACTCACGGTTTTGGTCGACAGCACACTGCCGGCTGGCGTGTTGCAGATCACCAACACCATCACTATCAATGACGATGGAACGCATAACCCAGACATGAATCCCACCAACAACACAGCCACGGACGTGAACATCGTCGGTGCAATGCCCGACTTGGTTCTCTACAAAACAGTCGATCACGCCTTCATCCATCCAAATGGCCTACTGATCTATACAATCCGCGTGGAAAACACCGGTTCACGAGGGGCAACGGGAGTGACCATCATCGACGATCTGCCGTCGGACGTACACTTCGTCAGCGCGTCAGACGGTGGCTACGAGAGCGCGCTGGGCATCGTCACGTGGCCAGCCGTCACGCTCAATGTAGGAGAAGAGGTTGTGCGCACGCTCGCCGTACAAGCCGCTTCAGGTCTACCTGAAGGATTAGTGTTAATGAACACTGCCACCGTGTCCGACGACGGCGCGAACGGGGAAGATCCGGCACCGGAAAACAACACAGACACGGCCAGTAACGTCGTCGAATGGCCCGTTGTCTACCTGCCACTTGTATTACGAGGATACGCTGTTGGGCCGGATCTCATCGTTGAAGATGTTATCGCCGGCAACGGTAATGTCGCCATCACCATTAAGAACCAGGGCAAATACCCTATCCCTGATACACTGGGCTTCTGGGTTGATCTGTATATCAATCCTTCGCCTGCACCTACTCACGTCAATCAAACGTGGGACCCGATCGCACCTTACGGCGCGGCTTGGGCTGTGGACCGAGAAGCACTGCCAATCCTGCCTGGCGAATCACACATACTGTACCTGTACGATCCCTACTACAGTTACAATTACAGCCGTCTACCGGTGGCACTCAGGGCGGGGGACATCATCTATGTACAGGTGGACTCGTACAACGGGGCGACGAATTATGGCGCGGTGCTGGAAGATCACGAGATAAGCGGAGGCGAATATAATAACATCGTGCGCTTGATTATCGACGGCTATACCCCCTTGAACTCGGTCACGTCAGTGCGGAGTCTACCGGAGTCGTCAAATGTCAATGTCATGCCGGAGAGACCGTAGCGCACATGCCCATCCATCTCTTGTCCGAGGAGGTAGCCGCCCGCATTGCGGCGGGTGAGGTTGTCGAGCGGCCTGCTTCTGTCGTTAAAGAATTGGTTGAAAATAGTCTGGATGCAGGTGCCACCCGTGTGGAGGTGGAAACACGTAGCGGCGGACGCGATCTAATCCGCGTCCGCGATAATGGTGCAGGCATCTCTGCCGCAGAAGTGGAATTGGCCTTCCGCCGTCACGCCACAAGCAAGCTGGAAAGCGCCGCCGACCTCGAAACCATCGCCACGTTGGGATTCCGCGGCGAGGCGCTAGCGAGTATTGCGTCGGTGAGTCGCGTGACATGCTTCACACGCCACACCTCAGAGAACACAGGAACACGCCTGCGGATTGAGGGGGGCGAAGTTGTCGCTCACGCGACGGCCGGACGCCCTCCCGGTACAGAACTGCTAATCGAAGACCTATTCTACAACGTACCCGCGCGGCGCAAATTCCTGCAAACCGAGCGCACCGAGCGTAACCACATCGATGCCTTCCTCACGCGCTACGCCATCGCCTACCCACACATCGCGTTCTCACTGATCCACGATGGAGCGCCTGCATCCAGGCGAGAAACTCTCGCCACGTCGGGCAACGGCAACGCCCAAGAGGCCTTGCTCAACGTCTACGGCATGGATCTAGGAACCAGTCTGCTGGAAATTCCGTGTGGGGATAATGTCCACAACACAATGGATGACATCCAGGTGTGTGGTTTCGTCAGCCCAACAAGCGTTCATCGGGCCAACCGGGGTTACATCACACTCTTCATCAACGGGCGCTGGGTACAGGATTTACGGTTGAGCTACGCTATCATCCAGGCATACCACACGCTGTTACCGGTGAAACGGTACCCCGTCGCGTTTGTCAGCGTGACGTTGCCCGCCGAAGACGTGGATGTGAACGTGCATCCAGCTAAAACGGAGGTGCGTTTCCGGGACGGAGATGCTGTGTTTCGCGCAGTACAGCGTGCCGTCCGCACCACAGTGATAGACGAGGCTCCGGTCGCCAGCGCCTGGGAACCGCCAACGCCAACATCTACAGAGGATGGTTCGCCATCCGCTATGACGATGCGCGCGCGTCTCGCTTCGCTGACGCCATCAGCGCGACAAATCGCTCTTCCGCAGGCCGAGACGCGCACCGAAGTGGTACAACTACACGGCGCACCCCTTTCAGCGACATCCGTTTCAGGCACACCGCCCACGTCATCGGATGACATTCGCAGATCCGAAGCACCACAGTCTACCAGTTCTCCCACGCTGCCTCCCCTGCGTGTCATCGGTCAGGCCGCGACGATGTTCATCATCGCCGAAGGCCCAGAAGGAATTTATCTGATCGATCAGCATGCTGCGCACGAGCGCGTGCTCTACGAGCGCATGATTACCGCGTGGATGCAAGGGCAATTAGCCGTGCAACCGCTACTAAAACCGGAATCCGTGACACTGCCTGTGGCCGAAGCTGCCTATCTTGAGGAACTCCTGCCTGCGCTGCACGCGTTGGGGATGGAGGTAGAATTATTCGGGCCGGGAACCTTCCTGGTGCGGTCGCTGCCTGCGCTGCTTGCTAACCTGTCTCCTGGAGACCTCCTAACAGACATCGCAGCCAGCGACGAAGAATCTCCTATCCACGCGGCGTTGGAAGAAATGATTGTACGCCGCATCTGCAAACGCGCTGCCGTCAAAGCGGGACAGGTGCTCTCGCGCGAGGAGATGGAGCGCTTGGTACGCGATTTGGAACGCACATCCAATCCACGCACATGCCCCCACGGCCGACCGACCACCGTGCAGATTGGGGTCGAGCAACTCATTCGTCAATTTGGGCGTGGCTAATCAGCGAAGTCCTTGTCTGTTTTTGCAGAGCAGATATAATAGGGCCTGGACAAAAAACTCGCACGCGGTGGAGGAAATACTGTGGCACTATCAACCAACGATCAACAACGCATCGAAAACCTAACTATAAAGCTGGTGGAGCATTACGACTTCAAACGTCCGCCCCTTCAGATTGAAAAGGTGCTTTCCAATCCTCCTGAGGGACTGAGCAGCGTGGATATCAGCGACATGTCACTCGTCTTCGGGATCGGCGAACATCGCTACGAATACCGCATGGCAATGGGGCGTTTGCTTTACCGTGAAATTTGCCGTGCCAGTGCCGATTGGGAACAGAACTACCCCTACAGCAATGATGCCGCCAAGTACTTCGCCGCAAGCTTGCTCATCCCTACGCAGTGGCTCCTCAAAGCTGCCCGCCGGCCTTTAGTCACCCTGCAACAACTCAGCGAGGATTTTCAAGTGCCGGAGTATGCTGTCGCCAGCCGGCTGGTGCAAATGGGAAAACGAGTCAAGGGGATGACATAGAGAAAGCCGTTGCCACATCTGGGGCAGCTCTGCTGTTACACGCCTAAGCCCGCTCCACCTCAATCGTTTGCTTGCCCATCCATGCCCACTGTCGGCGAAATTCGTCGAGTGATTGCCACGTCATTCCAGTATGGTGAGATGTGGCAGGATCAACGAAACCAAAGTTTAACTCACGCTCAGGATCCCATGCATCCAGGATTTTATAGTGCGACCAACCACGCCATGTGCGCCCCTCAAAATACAATGGCTCACCGATCATCACAATGGTGATACGATCCTGTTGCAAGTTAGTGAATAACCGTCGCAGTGAAGCCCCCAAACGCCAGTGTGCACGCAATCCCAAACGGCGCAGCGATGCGGCGACGCCCCATGGCAGCGTCGCCCAATCGGGGATACGCTCGGGAAAGCCGCGTTGGTTCAACTCCTCCGACAGTGCCTCCGCGTTGACAAACGGTGCCCCGTACAGCGCGTTGGTGACCATCGCAACGCAATACGGGCCGCAGTCATTGCTTTCCCTTTGATACGCATGATAATGCTCCACCGGGAGTGATAGCTTGACAAACTGCTGAGGAACGATTCCTTTCATTACACCCTCCTTCGAGAACACAGCGCTATGGTATTTCTGCGCCAGCGACCACATCCTGTCCGGGCAAGATGTAAGCATAGGCCATGTTTGGTGTGTTGTGCGCGAGCCCGATGTGACCATGCCGATCCACCAAAATGATGCCGCCATAACCGCCCACCCGTCTATGCAACAGACGGATAACGGCGTCCGCGGCCTCTTGTGCGGGTCTTCCGACGGCCAGATAATCGCACGCAGTCTTGCTGATCACTACACGCATCAGCTTCTCACCATGCCCCGTCGCTGAAGCCGCACCGGCAGCATTATCGGCATAGGCGCCACAGCCCACTAATGGCGAGTCGCCTACCCGCCCCGGCCATTTGTCCGCTGTCCCGCCGGTGGAGGCAGCGACAGCCAGATTGCCACTCACATCCAACGCCACCGCGCCCACAGTGTCGGCCTCCTCGGGCGGGGACCAGCCAGCAATGCGTGGTGTGCCCACCATCGCTGCCGACTCAACCAACGGCACACCCATCTCGTGGGCGAACGCCTGCGCTCCCGCCCCAACGATAAAATTGTGCGGTGAACGTTCCATCACCAAACGCGCCAGGCTGACCGGATTCCGCATACCTTGCACCGAGGCCACCGCGCCGAGGTTAAGCGTAGCACCATCCATAATGATGGCGTCGGTTTCGACATCCCCAGAACGGTTGAAGTGACTGCCGCGCCCGGCATTGAAGGTCGGATCATCCTCCATCACCCGAACTGCTGCCTCAACCGCATCCAGGGCAGACCCGCCGGCGATTAGGCGTGCCCATCCCGCCTTCGCAGCTTGCCGGCAACCATCAATGAAGGCCCCTCGCTGCGTTTCGGAGATAAACCACGCACCGCCATGCACCACAATCACGGGATGTATCGCGTCGTTCACGCTTCCAGACTCCTTCTCTCCTCCTCGTCTCCAGATTGCGCTATCACCCAGGCACTCAAAGCCAACAGCACGCCCAGGTGCAGGTGCACGTTATTCACGAGGATGTTGTCCACGAAGTTGTGTGCGGTGAAGTGGGTCCATGCCCCGGCCAGACCGAGCGCCAATCCACGTGCCCAACCCGTCGTCCGGCGCGAAACGCGCCAAAGACGCACAAAAATGCTGCCGAGTAACACGAGATAAGCGCAGAGTCCCAGGATGCCGGTCTCGGCCAGCAGATTGAGATAATAGTTGTGCGCGTGGCCCAGGGCAAACGGCCAATTGATGAGCCGGTGCGCGGGATAAGCCGCCTCGTAGCAGCCGAATCCCACACCGAGCCAGAAACGCTCGCGCCACATCGACAGCGCCGCCTGCCAGTGCGCCATGCGCTCGATAACGGCGTAGTTTGCATCGTTGATGCCTACCCCACGCACGTCCTCAAAACGTGTGTATTCTAGGAAGCCGGTCAGCCGGGAGGCAATCGACGCAGGCAGCCATCCAGCCGCGTACAGCCCCAATCCACCGACCACGATCACGCCCGCCAACACCAATCCCCATCCACTGCGGCGCGGCAGCAAGATCGCGATGATAAATATCGCTACAGCAAAGCCCATCCATCCGCCCCGTGACCAGGAAGCCAGCACTCCCGCAGCAACCGCGACCAGCGCGAACAACAACAGACCAAATTGGTAACTCGTGATTCGTAATTCGTGATTCGTAATTCGTAATTCTTCACTCGCCATCCAGTCCCACACCGTGACGGCAAACAGGCCAGCCAGAAGCGCGCCAGCCAGTCCCAAAAAGCCGGCGTAAGGATTGGGCTGTTCGAAGGTGCCGTAGGCGCGAAAGAAACGCTCGTTGATCGCAAAATGCTCCGGCAGGTCATCGCTGAGACCAAATTGCCACAGGCCGATGAGCGCCTGAAACACCGCGACACCCGCCAGCAGCACCACGACCAAAAGCACGCGCCGTTCTCCCTCCGCACCACGCAGCCGGTCATAGACCAACAGGAACATCACAGCAATCTGTCCCCACTTGCCCCACTCCAACAACCCCGCCGACGCATCAGCAGGCTGCCACAGCGAGAGCAGTGCCACGGTCATAAAGCCGAGCAGCGGCAGGAGCAGCGGCGGCAACGGGATGTGGACGTCGCGGCGCAGCAAGCCACGCCCGATCCAGATTGCTGCCGTGAGCACAAAGACGATCTGCCCGATAAGCGCCGGAATCTCCGGCAGTTCCATGCGTAACCACGCCTGCAACGGCCCCAAGAAGAGCGCCGCTCCGACACCCACCAGGGGCTCCCACAGGCTCCCCACAAGGATGAAAACCAGCGTCATCAGCAATACGCCATCCCACAGCGAGAGCCGCGTCAGGAGCACGCCCCACACCGCGCCAAGCAGTGCCAGCGCCGCTGGGATCGCCCACGCGGGAACTTTGTCACGCCGCAACCGCCTTAGCCTAAATATTCTGTCCACGTCACCAACTTCAACGCCTCATCGTAGACAAACTTCGCCTGGAACATACCCTCTTCCAGATCAAGCACGCGCGGCGCGAAAATCATATCCGCCTGCGGGATCGGCAAGTCATTCAGATACGTCGATACCGGCAGCCAGACAAAGTCGCCTTCGCGCACATCGGGCTGCAAGACGTCGGAGAACGTCCGCGTGGTGTAGATGAACAACATCCAGTTCCACTCAGGCAGCGGCGAAACCTCCGTGCAAAAGCCGCGCAGGCGCAGATCATCGATGTGCAAGCCGGTTTCTTCCAGCAGTTCGCGCTGCGCCGTCTCGTGCGGCGACTCGCCCATCTCGACCTTGCCGCCCGGCGCAATCCACAATCCGAGATTCGGCTCCTTGTT
>JAFGSL010000550.1 GCA_016934645.1 Anaerolineae bacterium | reverse complement strand
GCGCCAGATGTAGAGATGCTCGAACTGAAAGTTTACGAAGCAACAAGCTGATTTAAGGAGTGAAAAAATGTCAGAAATGAGCTATCGTCTCTTAGGAACATCGGGCTTAATGGTCTCCGAAGTCTGTATCGGAACGTGGGCCATTGGAGGAGAAAACTGGGGCGAAATCAACGACGAGGAATCCATCACGGCGATTCGCAAAGCAATTGATATCGGCATCAACTTCATTGATACCGCCGACATCTACGGTCGAGGTCACTCAGAGGAGATTGTCGGGGAAGCCGTCAAAGGTCGCCGCCAAGAGGTGATTATCGCTACCAAAGTCGCCAATCGCTGGAACGACAAGCGCGAACGCTGGACGGATTGTAGCTACGATTATATTCTACAGGCCGTGCAGGCCAGCATGCAACGGCTCCAAACTGATTACATTGACGTTTACCTCATCCACAGGCCAGATCCCAACACACCCCAAGAAGAAACGATGCGTGCCTTGGAGAAATTGTTCCAGGATGGCACCGTGCGTGCCGTCGGCGTTTCACGCTACAATCGCGAAGAGATTGAGGAAGCACAAGCGTGCCTCAAACTGCACGCCGCGCAATATCCACTGAATATGCTGCGACGCAAAGAAATTGCCCCCATCCTGCCCTTCTGCCGCGAAAACAATATCGGGATGATGGCCTACGCGCCGCTTTCCAAAGGTATCCTCACGGGGAAATTCAGCCTTGACACACAATTCCCCGAAAACGATCTGCGTTCGCGCAGTGAAGGATTTCAGGGCGAGCTTTTCACCAAACGCCTGCAAGCGGTGGAACAACTCAAACCGATCGCGGCTAAATACGGCAAAAGCCTCGCGCAGCTTGCCATCAACTGGAACTTGTGCCAGACCGGCGTCACAACTGCACTGGTTGGCGTCAAAAGACCGGAACAGGTTATGGAGAACGCGGGCGGAGCAGGCTGGGCCATCGAACCGGCAGACTTGGACGCTATTGAGCGCATCTTCGCGGGATTAACGGATCTTTAAGGTTTACCGTTTTCCCACACCAAACTTGGAACAAGGAGAAGCTATGAAAGCAAACATCGTTACTATCCCCGGAGACGGCATCGGCGTGGACGTGGTCGCCGAGGGCATCAAAGTTTTGCAGGCCGTCGCGCAGAAATACGGCCACGCGTTCACATTCGAGAACCACCTCATCGGCGGGTGCGCCATCGACGCGACGGGCGAACCCTTGCCCGCGTCCACGCTCGACGCCTGCAAGCGCGCCGACGCGGTGCTGCTCGGTGCGGTTGGTGGGCCGAAGTGGTCCGATCCCGCCGCGAAGGTGCGTCCCGAGCAAGGGCTACTCGGCTTGCGTAAGGGCTTGGCCCTCTACGCGAATTTGCGTCCAGTGCAGGTCTTCTCGGAGCTACGTGATGCTTCCCCTCTGCGCCCGGAACGGCTGGACGGCGTGGATCTGGTTGTCGTGCGCGAGTTGACCGGCGGCCTGTACTTCGGTCCGCGCAAGGAGGCCACATCTGACGATATGACGGCCTACGACACGATGCTCTACGCGGATTACGAGGTCGAGCGTATCGCGCGCAAGGCGTTCGAGCTGGCGCGGCTGCGACGGAAGAAGGTCACGTCGGTGGACAAGGCCAACGTGCTGTCGTCCTCGCGGTTGTGGCGGCGGGTGGTGACGGCGGTCGCCGCCGACTATTCCGATGTGACGTTGGAGCACAGGCTCGTCGATACCGCCGCAATGCACCTGATGCGTCGCCCGGCGGACTTCGATGTGTTGGTGACCGAGAATACGTTCGGTGACATCCTCACTGACGAGGCTTCGATGCTCTCCGGTTCGATGGGGATGCTGGCGTCCGCGTCGCTGGGTGAGGGCAGCAACGGCGTCTACGAACCGATCCACGGCAGCGCCCCCGACATTGCCGGGAAGGGCATCGCCAATCCGCTGGCGACGATCCTGAGCGTAGCGATGCTGCTGCGTTACTCCTTCGGCCTGGGCGCGGAAGCCGATGCTGTGGAGCAAGCCGTCGCGGATGTCATCGCAGATGGATATCGCACGCGGGATATTTATACCGTGGGGACGAAACTGGTTAATACCACTGAAATGGGAGACGTGGTTGTTCAGAGGTTAGCAATGGGATCTACTTGGTAGCAAACGCTCTGAGTTTTCAAGGATGTACTATGCGTTCTCATAGATGGAATCCTATAAACAGTGAAAGCTTGCCGCTTATAGTCTTGTTGGTGATGAGCATTTTCCCGTTGTGGGTAGCTTTTCGTCAGTGGCAGTTCCTGACTGATGATGCATATATTACTCTTACCTATTCTAAGTCCATTGCTGCTGGACGTGGATTTGTCTTCAACTATCCTCCAGCTACTTTGGGAACGACAACTCCGTTGTTTACATGGGTCGTAGCAACTCTCGCAATGATTTTACCCTGGGTAGAGATTAGTCAAATTGCGGTAGGATTCACGGCTTTATGCTGGATGGGGACCATCTGGGTGATTTACCTGGGACGTAAATATTTTGACCTAGCTGCATGGCAAGCAGTTGTCATAGGTATCATTATCATTGCTGATGCGGGATATTTTGGTCAGGATAACTCGACATGGGTCATTTTACTAGGAATGGAATCGCATCTATTTATATTTTTGCTTATTTTAAGCATGTTGTTTTATTTAAGAAAAAAACTACTAGTCACTGGTATCCTCGTTGGCCTTCTTTTCTTGACGCGTGGTGAAGGAATATTGTTATTATTTGTTTTTGTGTTGTATCAATTTGTCTCGACCTGGATTAAGGAAAAAAAGTGGACACGGCAATCTACTTATTCTTGGCTCCAATTGATAGGGGGAACTTTATTTGTTATCCTGTGCTGGTCAATCTATGCTCAATTGACATTTGACCGTATTTTGCCTGACACGCTGTCAGCCAAAATCGTGCAGGGGTATAGCGGGTTTTGGACGCCATTTCTGCCAACATTGTTAAATACTTGGCTTCCCCATTGGTGGCATCAATTTGCACTGCCATGCTGTCCGAAATTGAGTATCTGGTGGCTTTTCATTATCGTGGGGCTGGGTTATGTCTCATTCAAGAAGCGCCACTGGTTGATTCTGTTAGCATGGATCATGCTTTACATTGGGGGGTATGCACTGCTCAATGTGTCAACATACGGCTGGTATCAATTACCGATACTATTTGTGCTACGAATTTTCGCTGCATTTGGTCTGATAGGAATTATTGAAACTATTGTACGGATGAGCACAAAGCATCCATATATAGGATATGGCATATCCACTGTTGGCCTTTTATTCCTAGTAGTTGCATTAATTTTACCTCGGATAGATTCAGCACTGAATTATACAGGCGACCGCCGAGCTTCAAGTTATATAACGTTAGCCAAGTGGTTTCGAGAGAACACAGAACCATCCCGAAGTGTGGCGTATGCTGAAATTGGTTACCTAGGATACTATACTGAGAATCGCATTATTGATTTGATGGGACTAATCCTGCCAGACATTATTCCACATATAGCCGATGGGGATTTTTCTTGGGGATTTTGGTATTATCAGCCTGATTATTATGTCTATCTGCCAGAATTTGATTGGGCATTGGGGGAAATATATACTGATCCTCGATTTGAGAAATCTTATAAACCTGTAGCGACATTACCGGGTCCAGGGACAAACAATTTTGTGATCTATGTGCACGTGGATTGATTAGGTTAAGAAGAACAAATTCAAATAGGAGAAAAATATGCGTAGCGATTTAGCCAAGAAAGGTTTTGAGCGCGCCCAGCATCGCAGTCTGTTCTACGCAACGGGGTTGACGCCGGAGGAATTGGAGCGCCCGATCATCGGGGTGGTTAACTCGTTCAACGAGATTGTGCCGGGACACGTGCATCTCAGCCAGATCGCTGCCGCGGTGAAGGCGGGCGTGCGCATCGCAGGCGGAACGCCGCTGGAATTCAACGTCATCGGTGTGTGCGATGGCATCGCGATGGGGCACAGCGGGATGAACTACTCGCTGCCCAGTCGCGAACTGATCGCCGATTCGGTGGAGTCGATGGTTACGGGCCATGCCTTCGATGGGTTGGTCTTCATCCCCAACTGCGACAAGATCATCCCCGGCATGTTGATGGCTGCCGGACGGCTCAACATCCCGGCCATCTTCGTCAGCGGCGGGCCGATGTTGGCCGGGCGCTATGAAGGCGAAGACATCGACCTCAAGACGTTATTCGAAGCGGTGGGTAAGTACAAGGCTGGTAAAATGAGTGACGCCGAACTGTGCGATCTGGAAATGGCCGCTTGTCCCGGTTGTGGCTCATGTGCGGGGATGTTCACAGCCAACACGATGAACTGCCTCACGGAGGCGTTGGGGATGGGCCTGCCCGGCAACGGGACAATCCCCGCCGTCACTGCCGCGCGTCTGCGCTTGGCCAAGCGCGCCGGTATGCAAATTCTGAACCTCGTCGAAGCTAACCTCTGCCCGCGCAATGTGATGACACAGGCGGCCTTCGAGAACGCCATCGCCGTGGATATGGCGCTTGGCGGTTCGACGAACACGGCGCTGCACCTGCCCGCTATCGCCAACGACGCGGGTGTTAAACTGTCGCTGGAGACGTTCGACGCGATCAGCAAGTGCACGCCGTACCTCATCAAGCTCAGCCCCACGGGTCCGCATCACATCCAGGATTTGGATGAAGCGGGTGGTGTCCCGGCGGTGATGGCAGAGCTGAACGGCAAGGGCGTCATCCACGGCGAGCTGCCGACGGTCACAGGCAAGACGGTAGGCGAGAATATCGCCACAGCCCGGCGGCGCACCAAAGTGCTGCGCCCCGCCGACGATCCGTACAGCCCGGAGGGCGGGATCGCCATTTTGCGCGGTAACCTAGCCCCAGATGGCGCGGTCGTCAAAGCGGCGGCGGTGAGTGCCGACATGCTGCACCATCGCGGTCCGGCCCGCGTCTTCGATGGCGAAGAAGCGGCGCTCGATGCCATCCTCAACGGCGAGATCAAGGCTGGCGATGTCGTCGTCATCCGCTACGAAGGGCCGCGCGGCGGCCCAGGGATGCGCGAGATGTTGATGCCCACCTCGGTGCTTTCGGGGATGGGGCTGGATGAAAAAGTGGCCCTCATCACTGACGGGCGTTTTTCTGGCGCGACGCGCGGCGCGGCGCTGGGCCACGTCTCGCCGGAGGCTGCCGGTGGCGGCCTTATTGGGCTGGTGCAAGAGGGTGACGAAATTGAGATCGACATCCCCAACCGCATGCTGACGCTGCACATTTCCGACGCGGAAGTTTATCGGCGGCGCGAAGGCTGGACGCCCAATCCGCCGAAAATCCAGCATGGCTGGTTGGTGCGGTACGCGCGGATGGTTACATCGGCGAGTGAGGGGGCGATACTCAAGTAGACAGTAGACAGTAGACAGTAGACAGTAGATAGTAGACGGTAGACAGTAGACAGGGTTTGCTACCGCAAGTCCCCCGTCTACCATCTACTGAAATCAATTCAAGGGAAGGAGAATCTAACAGTATGGCAGTCCAAAAGAGTGAGTTTATTTGGTTCAACGGCGAGTTTGTCCCCTGGGATGAGGCGAACGTCCACGTGACAGCGCACGCCTTGCACTATGGGTCCAGCGTTTTCGAGGGGATTCGTGCTTACGAGGTTAAAGGCGCGCCGGCAATTTTCCGGCTCGGTCCGCACGTGGATCGGTTGTTCAACTCGTGCAAAATCTACCGGATGGATGTGGGGTACAGCAAGGAGGAATTCTCGCAGGCGATTATCGATACGGTCAAAGCTAACAAGCTGAAGTCGTGCTATATTCGCCCCCTGGTCTTCCGTGGCTATGGCGCTATCGGTGTCAGTCCTTTCCCGTGTTCGGTGGAGGCGATCATCTTTGCTTTTGAGTGGGGCCAGTACCTCGGACCAGAAGCCATCGAGCAGGGTGTGGACGTGGGCGTTAGCTCGTGGCGGCGGATGGCACCTGGCACGATGGCTGCATCGGCGAAAATCGGTGGGCAGTACATCAACTCGCAGTTTATCAAGATGGAGGCTCTCCAGCACGATTACGTGGAAGGCATCGCCCTGGACGTGAATGGTTACGTCAGCGAGGGCAGTGGGGAGAACCTTTTCGTGGTTCGCGATGGGGTGATTTACACGCCGCCGATGGCCGGGTCTATTTTGGGGGGGATCACACGGAATTCGGTCATCACGTTGGCACGCGATTTGGGCTACGTGGTGCGCGAAGAGATGCTCCCGCGCGAGATGCTGTATGTCGCGGATGAGGTATTCTTCACCGGCACTGCCGCCGAGATCACACCTCTGCGTTCTATCGATCGCATCACCGTCGGTACCGGCAAGCGTGGCCCGGTCACCGAGCGCATCCAGGCGGAGTTCTTCGGCATTGTCGCCGGAGAAATCCAGGATCGCCATGGCTGGTTGACGCCGGTAACGTAGCTGTCGGACGCGTCGCCGAGGCTTGCAAACTGCGTGGGTGGGTGTAGAAGCATCTTACCCTGAAGTGTTTGTATGTACCGTCCCGCCCATTGTGGGCGGGACGGTTGTTTTTCCACGACTTGTTTTCTCCTGGTCACATGGCCGGTTTTTCCTCGAAGGTCTTGACTTTTAAATGTATTTTTTGTATACTTCATATATAGTGAAGTATACAATACCTTAAGTAATACGGAGATGTTTTATGAACGAGCAAAGGTTGGAACTGGCACATGTGTTTCTCATCCTCATCGGATTTGGACTTGTCATCGCCGGAATCGCTAACCGGTTTTATGGCGCTTCGGGTATAGGTATTGCGATCATAGGCGCCAATCTTCGCGCTTTAGCGAGGGAGGGAGTATAAATGTCTGGCTATGATGAGAAGAAGTGTCCTCTATGCGGAAGCAATATGGCGCGCGGGCGCGCCGCGATTAAGAAATCGTGGATTGCTTGGGTATCATGGCCCTTTGAGCGCGACCGGCTGGAATTCGTTGTGGATCATGCTCCCGGCATCACAGAGATTGTCGCCCGTCAAGATATGGATCACGAGGCGTATAAGTGCGTCCAGTGCGGCGCGCTGTTGTTGACACAAAACAAGTGGAGTGCTTGAGGAGAAAATAACATGCGTAAGTTGAAACCTGATCGATCTATCACAGGATTGATTCCCGTGTTTACATTGGTGCTCATCTTTGCCCTGGTGAGCGTCTGGGCTGGGATAGAGGTTGGTACGCGAGTGGGTAGTCTATTGGTATTGCTCTATGCCGGATACAACTTCTACATTTTCTGGTGGACTCGCAACACCGGTTATCTGCTAGCTATTCTCTATCTGGTGTTTGGCGGGCTTTTTCTAGCCACATTTCCTCCGCACTTTGGCCAATCCTTCGATCCGCTCAACAAAACCTTCATGTTCCTGACACTGGCATCTGGCAGTGGCCTGTGGATGATGCTCATCACGCGCCGGTTCAAGTGGCGGGGGCGCGAGGTGCTCGAACTGGCGGCTGAACCGGTGGATGAAAGTGCCAATGGCTTTACGGCACGTCCTCGCCCTGCCGGACAAGTGGACGCGAGCCGCGACGAAATCATGGCCTTCGCGCGCTTTGCCGGAAGCCATCTCATCGCGTTGCCCTACGTCGAGACGGAACGGGTTGTCTTAGCGATCGTGAAATTCGGGGATGAGTTCCGGCACACAATCCGGCGCGATTATATGGCGGAAACGTGGGTCGCCATCGACTTCGATGGTCACGTCTCTGCACACATTGCGCAGCGCGATTACCTGGATTTCCGTGACACGTTGTCTTTCGACCAGTTATGTGCTTCGCTGGGCGACTTGTTTGTGGACTTTGTCGCGCTCTTTTGCCGCGGCGAAGGCGTGCGTATCATTGACCGGATGGATGCTCTGCGCATCTCTGTCTTCTCGTAGGATCACGCCATGGACTTCAAAACTGCCGCTATACTAGGAACGTATCTATCCAAGGATTATGCCGAGGACTTCTTCGCGCTACTCGTGACCTATCAAGATATTTCGGCATCGGAGGCGGCCTCGCGGTTAGGGTTGCACATCCGCACTGCGCAGGATTTTCTGGAAGGATTGACATCGCTGGACATCGTTAGCAAGCGCGAGGTATCAGAGGGTAAACGTCCTTACTTCCGTTACACGCTTGAAGTCAGCAAAATCACTATGGAGATTGACCTGAGCCAGATGCGGCTACCGGAACCCGCCGCAGGCCTTGAACGGCGCATTCGCGAGCGACTGAACGCGGGGGCACGCTTTCCGACAGCGCGTGGGGACAGCACGATTAACCGTGTGGTGATCTGGACCGGTGAGGGCCGCGAACGGCGTGAGAACACCATCAAACTTTCCCCGGCGCAGGGACGTTTCCTCTATCACTTGCCATTTCCCACCGCGAAACCTTTGAGCATCGCTGACATCATGACAGAAGCTGATGTGGATGGGGCTTATACCCCCGAAGTGCTCGACATCGTCCAACTTTTAGAGAATTATGGGGTGATTGAGACGTTATGAGGATGTGAGCCCGTTTTATCTATGAGTCTACGTGAAGTGTGAAATTCGAACAAGTGCCTTGGGACATCAAACCAAAACTCAGTCAAAGGAGGCAAGTATGTCCGGTCTGCGTCTGTGGATAAGCGTTGGTATATTGGTTCTGTTGCTAACAGCTTGTAGTACAGAATACCCTGAAACGTGCCCATCTAGTACGCCCGTCGGGTTGGCAAACGCCAACGAAATCGCCAGTGATGATAGCCTACCCTTCCGTTTTCCTCTCGACGAGTCATCCATTGATGATAATCTTTACTTTGGTTGGTTTGGTGTTTCCAATGAATGCCCTCCTGGTAAGGTGGACTGTTACGAATATCCTGAACGCAAATTTCACGCTGCCGAGGATTACAAACGTCCAGCGGGCACACCAGTTTATGCGATGGCG
>JAFGSL010000549.1 GCA_016934645.1 Anaerolineae bacterium | reverse complement strand
GCTGCCGGAGCGTGCTCCGGTTAGTATTGGTTGTCTATCTGTTAGCACAAGTCTCTACAGCAGCATCAATTTAGCGGAAAGTAGAGAAAGATGATACCTTCCAAAAATCATCTTCCGCCATCCGCTCCAGCAATTGCCGGGCGGCGGCTTTTGCACCGGGTTCGCTCTCCCCAACCGGGCCGACGCACGAGGGACAGCCATCCGTGCATGGGCACGTCTGTACCCGCTCCAACGTCGCTTCGACCAAACGGGGCCACAGGTCGACCAAACGCGGCGACAATCCCGCGCCACCCGGTACGTCATCGAAAACGATAATCGCGGGCAAAGCACTCTCCGCATCGCGCGCCTCCACCGAGGTGCCCAAATCGCCGGGGTCGCACATCAGGAACACTGGCGCGAGGTTACGCAGCAGATAGGACAATCCGCTGAGCGCAGTCCGGGCCCCGCGCGCGCGCTCAAGTTGACGGTGGCACGACGGGCAGACGGTGAGCAAGTTTTCCGGGGCGTGGGCCAATCGCAGGGCTTCTTGCCGCGGATACTGTGCCAGAAACGTACGCAGCGCGGTAAGGTGATGTGCCTCCAGTGGATGTCCAGGCTGTGCCGTAGTTCCACACATGCGACACTTGTGTCCGTCGCGGGCGAGAATTGTCTTGCGGATCTCCGGCCATGCTGGGCCGTAGTCCAGCGGAGCCAGTATCACGCCGGCCTCTGCCAGGGCCTCCACCAGCGTCGAGGGCAGCGTCAGTCTGAATGCCTCCGTTTCCATCACCTGCTCTGGCAAGTCGATCTCGCCCCAACCGAGCGTCTCGTGCGTGCCCTGTTGCACGCGACGATAGGCCGCCGGTTTGGTGTGTACGCGCACCTCCTCATCGGTGAGTTGCGGTGTAACGTCTAGCGTGCCGATGGCACGGCGTGCGCTCAATCGTTCCACCTTTGTCGCCGATGAAGCAATTGTGAAATAATCGAGTTCGACGGGGCGGGCCAGCGCAATGCCCTGCTCCCAATCCAGACTCTCGATAAGGTACATTTCACCGCTGTGCAGGTAAACCGCGCCTTCGTGGACAAGGTTAGGTGCACTAAGCCGGTCCACGGTGCCGATTACGCCTCCCCCAAGGGAGGCTCCTTCCGTGGACTGGACCACGACGTTATCCGCCGTGGCTGAACGCAATGAGAGCGACTGGGCAGGATAAGATTCCCCGACCCATGTGAAGCGCCCGTTGCGCTGGTGCAGCACGTCTTCCGCGCTGAGGGCCTCCAGGATCGCGCCTGTGTTCTGCGCCTTGCCGAAAGGCTCATCTCGCTCGAAGGGTAGCTCGAACGCGGCACAGGTGAGGTGCGCGGCGAGCAGGCTCAACGTGTCGGGGTTCACCCGCGCCTCTTCCGGCGAGCGTCCGAAGAAATACTCCGGGTGCGAGATCAGATATTGATCCAGCGGAGATGGCGTGGCGACGAGGATGGAGAGTGATGCCCCAGCCCGTCGCCCTGCACGCCCCATCTGCTGGCGGGTTGCCGCGATAGTGCCAGGATAGCCTACGAGGATCGAAGCGTCGAGCGCGCCGATGTCGATGCCCAATTCCAGCGCATTGGTGGCGACGACGACCCGCGTTTTCCCGTCGCGCAGACCCCGCTCGATAGCACGCCGTTCCTGGGGCAGATAGCCGCCGCGGTACCCCTGGATGGCATCCAGGGCAAACCCGGCGCGCTCCGCCCGCTCGCGCAGTTCGCGCAACAGCAGTTCCACGGTGACGCGCGCGCGGGCAAAGACGATCGTCTGCACGCCTGCATGGAGCAGTTGCAGTGTCAATTTAACGGCCTCAGCGGTGGCGCTGGCGCGCAGGCCGAGCGCCGGGTTGAGCAGCGGTGGATTGTAGAAGATGACGTGGCGTTGGCCGTATGGCGCACCGTCCTCTTCCACGGCGACGATCGATTCTTCCCACACCGCTTCTGCCAGCTCGCGCGCATTGGCGATGGTGGCTGAAGCAGAGACGAACTGCGGTTCCGCTCCGTAGAAGCGCGCCACACGGCGGGTGCGGCGTAGCACGTTGGCGACGTGGCTGCCGAAGATGCCCCGGTAGGTGTGTAACTCGTCGAGCACGATGTAGCGTAAGCCGCTGAAGAAGCGCACCCAGCGGGTATGATGCGGCAGGATGCCCAGGTGCAGCATATCGGGATTGGTGACGAGGATGCGTGCCTCATTGCGGATGGCAGCACGATGTCGCTGCGGCGTATCGCCGTCGTAGGGGCGCAAGGCCAACGGGGCCTGTAATGTACTGATCCACTGCTCCATTGCCGTGATCTGATCGTGAGCCAGCGCCTTGGTCGGGAAGATCAAAAGTGCCGTGGTGGTAGGATCGCGCATCAGTGTGTTGAGCAACGGCAGTGTGTAGCCTAACGTTTTGCCGGAGGCCGTCCCGGTGGTGAGGATGACATTCTCGCCGTGCAGTGCGGTTTCGACCGCGCGCGCCTGGTGAGTGTAGAGCGTGTCGATGCCTAACCTGCGTCCCACCTCGGCTAGGTGCGGATTCAGATCAGCGGGCCACGCGGTTATGCTCGCGCCGCGTGCGGGCAATGTCCGCCACGCCGTCACGTTGCGGATGAAGTTCGCGTCTGCGCGTAATGTTGTGACTAATGATTCAATCGACATAGTGCGATCAGCTTTCAGCGATCAGCCTCCCCCCCCGTCTACCGTCTACTGTCTACCGCCTACTTAGCTCCTCATACACTTCTTCGTAATACAACACGCTCTCCACAGGCGTGTTAGCCGGGATGTGATTGCCGACAGCCAGGAAGAAGCCCGGATACTGTTTGCCAATTGCCATGCAGCGCTCGACTTCCGCACGGATGGCAGCCTTGCTGCCCGAAAGCAGGACGCGCGTGTCGGCGTTGCCGATGAAGACATGTGTGCGCCCGTACTTCTCGGCGATGGTGTCCATATCCGTCCACGGCTCAAGCACGAAGCCATGCACCCCGCAATCGGCGAGATCGTTCACAAACTTCGTGTAATCGCCGTCGGACGTGTACATGATTTTCTTGCCGGACTCCAGCAGCGGCGCGAAGAGTTTCTTGTAGTTAGGGAACACGTACTGGCGATACCACCGCGGCGAGATGAACGGGCCGGAACTCCACACGATGTCGTCGTGGACCATCACCACCGGCACATCCGCCGCGCCGAGTGCGTCGTAATACTGCTGAATCCAACTTCCGTAGCGGTTGGCGACGTCGCCAAAGCCCTTGGGGTCCACGCCCGCCGCCAGCAGCAGCATTTCCCAGCCGAAGATGTCGATCAGGCCGGAGATCATTGTCACGTAGACGCCCGTCATCGTCACTTGTTCCGGTGTTTCTGCCCGTTGACAACGGTAGTGTTCCTCGAAGCGCCGTGTCAGTTCGTCTTGATCGCGCGGCCCGTAGACTGCCCACGGATCGAACGCCAGGACTTCTTCTGGTGTCGAGAAGGGGCACGTCACCGTGTCCCGGCGATCCACGCCGCCAGCAGCATACTCCGCGTGGCCCATATCCGTGTGACAGGCGGCCAACTC
>JAFGSL010000548.1 GCA_016934645.1 Anaerolineae bacterium | reverse complement strand
AGAATAGAGAATAGAGAATGGAGAATGGAGAATGGAGAATGGAGAATGGAGAATGGAGAATGGAGAATGGAGAATGGAGAATGGAGAGTAGATGAGACTCTATCTGTGACGGCGTTTTTCAGTGACAAGTAATGCCAGGATTTCATCCAATAGACTCTGGCGTGTTTCAACGCTTGATGGGCCTAAACACTGTCTTGCACGGAAATACCAGCCTTTGGATTCACGCGCTGAACCCTCGGCAATTCGCAAGAAATACAGGTAATCCTTCGTGCCAATACCACGGCCATGACCTTCTTCGATATTGGCGCTAATCGACCCAACACTGCGAATCATCTGGTATGCCACTGCGCGACCACGTTCGTCATTGTGCAAGGCTTCACAATCCTCCCATGCCAGTTCATACAAATAGAGCGCCTTCGGATAGGCCGCGAACTGCCAACATATCTCCGCCTTCACTCGCACCGGCACCGTCTCCACCCACTCCTCAAATCTCATTTCCCTCTCTCCCTTCCCCCTTCCCCCTTCTCTCTTCTCCATTCTCCTTTCTCTCTTCTCTCTTCTCCCCTCTCCCCTCTCTATTCTATTCCGTACATCCCATTTCCCTTCACCGCATCCTTGCCCACGTGGACAAACAGCCCCCACAACAGCCAGGGTAAGAACGGTGACCAATCCTTCGCCTGTACCGTCACATGCCCCACCAATCCGCCCAATGGCGACTCGGCGCGCCGGCGTGTGGAATAACTGCGTACCTCCTCCCACTGCAAACGCTGCTCCACCACCTGCACCGTTTCTGCTTCCGCTAACAGCGCCGGGAAATCCACATCCAACGGGGTATCGCAAAATGCCTCGCTCAGACTCTCTAAGCGCTCCAACAGCCGCTGCAAAAACGCGCGAAAAGAGAAGGTCTCCGGCTTCAGCAACCGCCCCTTATCCACCAACCGCGTCGGCGTCAGAAAGAGCAAAGTACATTCCCCATTCTTCCCTCTCCCCTCTCCCCTCTCCATTACCTGCGCGTGCGTCACCGGCACGTCCGGCACATGCACTTGACGGCTACCCTCACGCAGCACCGGCTGGCGCTCATTCGTGAGCGGATTCTCCGCCCACACCTCGCGCACCGCCAGACGTCCCCGCCGCCAGCGCCCGTCGTATTGCTCGCACTTGCGCCCCAGGCCGCCCTCCTCAAACTCCTGCAAGGCCAACACCACGTAAGGGAACAACTGCATCGCCTGCGCGTACAACGTCAGCCCAAACAACAGCGCTTCCCCCGGCTCATAGCGCCAATACCCCGACCCATCCTCTCGCTCCCAAAAATGCCCGGAAGAAGAGGAAGAAGGAAAGGAATGGAGAATGGAGAATGGCGAGAAAGATTCTCCATTCTCCCCTCTCCCCTCTCCATTCTGAATGGGCGGCTGCACCGTAAACGGCCTGGGTCTATCCTGCCCGCGCGCGTGTTGGGGATCGAGCGTGCTGACCAACGTCGCGACCGGGCACGTCTGCGCCAACGCGCAGCTATCACACGCTGCCTGCGGATCACGGGAAAACGCACAGAACTTGCGCCGTAGCGCGTGAAACAACGCCCCGCGAATGGCGGAGCCTTGATGCTCGTTCAACTCCACTATCTCCTGCGCCTCCATCACAAAGCGCAAACGGTGTGCCGTAAAATGCTCCATAGTATCCTCCTGTCGGATCGAAACGAAATGTGGGCGCGACGCACCAGGCCGCGCCCGATTTTGCGTAACAGTCTTCATTCAGCGGTTCTCAAAGACCAATCCCATCTCCGCGTTGTAACCTGCGCTGACGATAGGCGGCAAATCATCAGTTTTAGGTTGCAATTGTTGTTTGCTTTTTAAGGCATAGTAACGTCGCCAACTGATTGAAACCAACAATTCCCCGGCCAAAATCGGTTGTTCTTCACGCACTTGCTGATAAGCTCCTACCAAACACTCTGGTAGTATTTCGACACTGTCGAAGGCTTTATAGAACTCCTCTTCCAATCGCTGATCTGAAGCAAACGGTTGCATAGCTTGAATACACGTTGCCTCAAACTCACTCGCGGTGCGGCGATACTGACTTTGCCATTGTTGCGCCACTTCTCCGCTATAGATTTCATCCAGCCAGTTTCCGATGGCCGCTTCGTCAATCGCATGCCCATTTTCGCGTTCCAGGATAGCCAATGTTCGCTGCACTAACATTGCATCGTAGATGACTTGTCCATCCGATGGTTGGCGGTAAACGTGAACTGGCGCCATGTCGGCCTGTTTCCGTCGTCGATTGATTCGTCCAAAGCGTTGCACGAGCGCTTCGAGCGGCGCCGGATCGGTATAGAGCGTGTCGATATCGATGTCCAGACTCACTTCCACGACTTGAGTTGCCACCAAAACTATCGGATGTCTGTCGGTGCTCGTTGAGCCGGTCGCGTCGCGCACCAAACGCTCTTTTTCGGAACGGTCGCGCATATTGAAACGTCCGTGCAGCAATTCCACCGGAATACCCGCAGGTTTCAGACGTGTATGGAGTTCTCGATAGACAGCTTGAGCGCGATCCACAAGATTGCAGATAACTAACACCGATTTTCCGCCAAGCGCATCCTGGCAGATACGACTCACTGCATCAGCATCGGTAATTTCACCGTTCAACAAAACTAATCGGTGCCGGCAGAAAGCAGCAAAGAGGTCAGTGGCGGCGGCAATTTCGGCCGGTGCTCCTAGTGCCTCTCGCAGCCAGGTTTTGACCAGCGTGGGAAATGTCGCTGACATAACGAAGAAACGGGCATTGAAGTACTCGGATAGATATCCTATAGTCTTGAGGATCATAGCGAGCCGTTTCACTTCGTAAGCGTGGATCTCGTCGAAGATAAACGCCGCGCCGTGATAATCTGTGAGCAAGGCTTCATAACCTTTGAGACGATACATCCCCTTGAGCATTTGATAGGGGCTGAAAACTCTGATCGGAGGATAGTTCAACTCGGCCAGATTGCGCGCCCACTTCGACTGCCAGGCCGCTGTTTGAGGTGTGTAATCCTCCTGCTCCAACAACATACGATAGAGTGAGAGCAAGCTGCGTCCGTGCTGCAACCCTACTTTGTCAGGAAAGGTTTGCTCAAGACGCAGGCGCATCGCGTTCATACTGGCTTGATAAGGCAATGTGTAGAACAGGCGCGGGAGTTGTTTCCCGTCGCCAGCTTGCCGCACCGCCCATAGCAGTGCAGCTTCCGTTTTACCGCTGCCGGTCGGCGCAATCAACAAAGCTGAACCGTGCGTTTGGCCTGCGTCATTCTGGTGTGCATAAGGCGCGCCCCGCATGTGTTGTAAGATTCCGTCAGCTTCAAAACTTACTTGCGGCAGCGCCCCGGCGTGCGCTGAGGCGCTGTGATCCGCATTGATGAGATAGCCCCGCAACGTCAATGCGCTCACGATCTCGAGTTGTTGCGCGCTATCGCTGAGTCGACGCACGAAGCGCCGGTAGACTTTGAGCCAATGCCGGATTTGTTTAACGCCCAGGCGCTGGACCTGCATCGTTGCTTGCGTCAGGTCTGGCAAGGTCGGCGCAGTCACACCAACTTTGTCCAGCTCCAACGCGGCAATCCACGACGCAGCGCACGTGTTTAGCCAACGCCACAACGCTTCTAGCGCCTCTGGCTCAATCTGAATAAGCAGTTCTCCTAACCAATCATCGTCACCCTCTTCCGGTTCTGGGTAGAGACGTTGAATATCGTTTGCATCTTTGTGATGTGAGACGATAGCAGCCACCACCCAAGCCATTTCTTCTGCCGTGAAATCTGCCACTACCCAATCCACAAAAGCCAGTGAAAGCACCTCGTGTCGGTACGGCCATCGTTCCCCACCTCGTAGACGCGCCTGGAACCCGTTGGCCGCCTTGCCAAAGTCATGCAAAAATGCCGCCCAGAAAAGCGCCTGCCACAGACGTGGCATAGCCAACGTCTGTGGCAGGCCAGGACGCAGAGCAATGAACTCGGCCAAGCGTTGCAGCACGTCCCAGGTATGTTGCGCCAGGCTTTCTGGGCGATTGTCGGCGCCTCGCTCGGCGCTTTTCGCCCACAGCATAGCTTCCATTGCATCAGGCCAGCATGAGGGTCTCACCGTCATCTCCTGTAAAACTGTGGAACATCAGCCCTAAATGAGCATCCTCATAAGTTGGTGTAGTAGGATCAATGTAATACGTTGCAGTCTTGGACGCACCAAAGGTATAGAAGTTGTTGCTCAGAACTCGTTCTTGTAAGACAACATAACGGCTAAAGGTTGGGGCACGCTTGTGTTCGTAATCCAGGAAACGCGGCATCAACACGGTCACGCCACGTCCCACCTGTGTCGCCATACGGTGCGGCAACAAAGTGTGTTCGAAGTAAGCCCGTTCCGCCGTTTGCAGCTCTAGCACTTCCACGCGCGTATACGAGAACAAATCCTGTGACCGCCCCAATACAACAGCATAACGGGGGCTGTGAAAGGCATCTGCCCATTCTGGTCGGTTCAAGTACAGCGTCAATCGGGGGCGAAACAACAACTCACGCTTGAATGGATTGACGTTGCCTTCCAGCACTTTAGGAATATCCGTATCCCGCAATTTCCCGGTTGCGGCACTGAGTACAATGATGTGCTCCATATCCTGCACACTGCCCTGATGGGTAAACTGATAGGCAAACCGTATACCTTCTGGATCAAACCATTCGCCTAAAGCGCTGGCGATGTGCCCGTAGATCGTAGCTGGCGGCGGCATCTGATAACTGGGATGAACTTGTTGCATAAAGTGTGGGTAACGGAAGGACGTGGTAAGTCCCTCCGCTACCACTTTGAGTACGCGCATCGCATCCTCCTTTTGGCTAGTCCAACCACTCCGGGTATGCTTGCAAGCCTTCAATGAGCTGCTGGTAAACCTCACGCGGATGGGCAATGTGTACTTTATCTGCAAACTCGGCCAGTACGCCACCCTCCTGCAACGCGGCTGCTAACTTGATGTGTTCATCGTCCAGATAACCGGATGTCCAACCTACATAGACCGGCGACAGTAAATCATCCTGGAAGACAGTAAGTGCTTCACGCAGCGCGTCGATCTTTACCTCTGGCAACCCTCGTCCAGTCGCGCCAACCACGTGACCGAAGATATGATTGCCTCCCCGGGTAACGGCCAACACGACCAGCGCGGGGGTCACATCCGTATAGTGCAGCGTTTGTTTAGCACCGCCTTCCAGATGCGCCAGCCCCTCAAAGAGCGCGCATACGCGCGCCAGCCGTTCCGTCTGGGGCAAACGGTAAGATTTCTCTGTTTCCAGGTGTTCCAGACCCTTTTCTTGGGCCAGTTCGATACGTGTGTCATCGAGATTGCGGAAGCCGGTTTTCTGGCGGTATGAGAAAGTTCCACAGGCGTGCAGGTCAAGTGAATACAGCCCCTTGAGTGTAGTGCGGTAGAATTGATGCTCATGGGGTACGGGATCGCCTTCGTGCCTGGACATCACGCCGAAATCTTCGGTTGGGGAGGTTGGCGCAATGGAAACCAGCGTGCTTACACGAAAAGGCGAGACACGAGTAATCGTATCTGTAGTGGGTGTTTCCGCCGCGCGGGAGTCATCCGCTGCGCGTGCTTCAACAGCATCAGTTTTTTTGGAAGGGGCGCGCATGTAGCCCAAAAGATCATCATCCCAATACAGAATAGGGTTGGCGTCTGTGTAAGCCACCTTTTTCTCTCGATAGATAGGGGCTTTCTGCCAGTCCCACACGCCGTTTTCCAGAGTGGCGCGTAGCCAATAGCGGAACGCTTGCGCCGAGACATAGGGATATGCGCCATCCTTCGCACGAATGACCTTGACGCCAACGGTGTTATCCGTGCGTGCGCCGGGGATACTGCCCAGATTGTTCAATGCCGAAGCAGGTGCGTCAATCAACAACAAACCGGTTATGAAAGCCATGATCTAATCCTCCTGAATCTTTGTGATGTGAATTAAGGTTCTTCTGTTACTTCTTCGGGTATTTCGGAGAGCACATCCACATTGCTCTGGAACCACCCTTGCTGGTACAACTGCTCGACCATACGAATCAATACCAGGTCACGTGCCAGACGCCAGTTGTTTTGTGCTACTCCGTCACCTTCTTCAAAGACCTCGATGTAGGGATCAAGCGTGATAAAAGGCGGATTCCCGCGCCGTACATGGGCTAAATTGGCTTTAATGAGAGCGTTGCGGAGATGGTCATAGCGTTGTGTGGTGAAAAAGTCGCGGAAGAAGCGCCGGTCATTTTGCCCACCTACATAGCCAGCTAGCGCGTCGCCCAACTGCCGAATCTGTTCCACTCGTTCTTTTTCCATATTCATAATCCTCCTTAAAAAACAATCGGTGATAGACCACGAAACCAGATTGGCCTCGTCGTGTAACGAATATCCCACACGCGGATCGGTTTTGCCCTGTGCATAGCGCAGCGCCAAGCGTAAGAAATAGGTCCGGATAAAGCGCGTAGCATTTTGCGGCAACTCAAACAAATCTTCGTACAGCCAGTTTTTGCGTGGCTCGAAAGCCTCAGCGTCTTTTTTGCCTTGGGGCGCTATCTCCCAAGCACGCTGAACAATAGGCTCCCATTGATGTGCATACTGCGCCGAGTACATCTCACGGAGAAAGCGAACGGTCTGCATCGGCAGATGATAAATAGACAAATCTGCACCTTGTCCGCTGTTAGTCAAATGGTAAGCTGTGAGTGAAAAGAGCGTTTCGTCCTCGTGTGCTTCATGTTGTAAGGTCTGCGCTTTCAGCAACACATCAATCAGCAAAGTGCGGTGGGAGAATTTTGTTTCCGGCAATTTACGGCTTCCGGATTCCTGCGCCAGTTGTACTGCTCGGCGATTTGCCAACAAGAACTCTCGCGCAAAGTGTTGCGTAAGTTGTGGATTGTCGGAATGTACAGCCAATAAACGTCCACCACACTTGGCACAACCGAGGGGAAACGCCTGAATTGCTAGAAGCGCTTTCCCTGAAACTGGCACGCCGGCATCGCCATAAGGATGGAAGTTGATGAAACCCTCGCCAGTCAGCAGGGGGATGTGTTGGCGAAAAGCACGGCCTAACTGTAATTCTCCTTTTACATCGAAAGGTACTGCCGCTGCCGGCTCACCTGTAAAGACACACCTTTCTGCCAACATCTCTGTTTCAGCGCGATAGGCCCGCAATACACGTTCTGCGTAAACCTGTCGTTTTTCCGGTTGTTTGTTGTAGGCTGGCTGAGTGAAACCAGAATTGGGAAAAGCGACAGTCAAGAAGGAAATCAACGGCTGTCGGACGTACTCTTGTTCGATGTAATCCGCAATACTGTCCAAATCCACCTCCGTCAACAGCGCCGGATCCAGCTTCCCGGCAAACGCCGTAATCGTAGCAATCCCCACATCAACCAATGGATGTCCTGTGTATTTCAGCATTTACACCTCCCGTCCTGAAATTCGTTCTACACTTGATTCGTGAACATCGCCATTTCGTATTGTGTCAACAGATCTCGTTCACCTCCATCGCCTTCCGGTGTTCTTCAACTACCCGCTTTCGCAGACTTTCCGGGGCCAGCACCTCCACCTGACACCCATAATACAACACCCAACTCACGAACTCCGGCGTCACTGCAATGTGCAACCGGAATAGCACACTGCCGTCAGGTTGGACCTCCGCCTGTTGGCTGGCGTGCCAGCGTTCCTCGGCCACGCGTTGTCCCGCATCCGCCGCAAAGCGCAACATCACCTGCACCGGCTCGCCACCCTCGCCGCGCAACAACCCCCACGTATCACCAATGTAAGCATCCACGTCAAAATCGTCTGGAATCGTGTATGGCTCGTCCAGCAAAGTGGCTGAGTGAATGCGATCCACCTTGAACATCAACACTTCGTCCCGCCGCTCGCAGTAGGCGATCAATTGCCAGGAACGCACATACGGATAAAGTGTGTAAGGTCGCACCACACGCTCGCTATGTTCCCCTCCCCGCGAGCGTGTGGCATAGATCATCTTGACCTTGCGCCCCTCCACCAACGCTCGGTTGAGCAACGTGAGCATCTGTCGGCGATGTTCGCCTTGGACTGTGGGGAGCTGTCGCTGACCATGCTGTCGGAGCAACGGCACAAACTCTGCCGGGAAAAGCGCCTCTAACCGCGCAGTGGCAGCGGCCAATTCCGCTGACCCAATGCCGGAAATCCGCTGTGCCGCCTGAACGGCCAGTAATAGTGCCAATGCTTCTGAAAAGGTGTACTGGAGAGCTGGCAAGCGTGGCATCCGCTCGAAATAATAACCTTCTGGGCTATGTTCAAGTGGGAGCACCAATCCGTGCCGGATCACTTCCAGGTCTTTTTGGATCATTCGCTCACTCACTTCAAACCGTGTCGCTAGATCGCGGCGGAGATAACGTTGAGGTGCAGCAGCAATGATCTGCACAATTTCCAAAATCCGTGCAACACGCTTGATGTCTTCAGGCCGATCCGAACCGGTGAGCTTCACGTTCACGTGGCTCCTCCTTGTTTCTGATGCCTTCAGTCTAGCAACGCCGTGGGAACTCTGGGGTTCCCGCGCTAAGGGGAGTTTTAAAAACCTACACAATCATTATAGCATCGGTATGGAATAAGGAACACTCTCTCACATTTTGGGATATAATCGAAGAATGACAGCCACACAGAATCTTATGATCGACCCTGAGCCAAGACTCCATACCCGCACCGCCACCATCCGCACCATCGATCTCAACCCCGCCTGTGGCCTCGTCCACCTCACCATGAGGGTCTGTAAAAGAATAAGTTCCCGCGCAAACGCCCCGGGGACGGGGCTTCGAGCATGAGATATGAGAAGTTGTATTTTTACGAATCCTAGAGAAAGGGGAAAAACTCCGTGAAATATCCACACGATCGTGATGTCGGTTTCGTCAAGCATGGGCGGAAGTCTCCTCGGAAAACAGTCCGAAGTCTGAAAGTCCAAAGTCGAAAGTCAAAAAACTCCGCGTCTTTGCGTCTCTGCGCGAGATTTTCGTTCCTTGTTGGCGAACGAAGTTAAGGGTGACCCCTTAGAAAATCGCTACATTGGCGCGATCGTTGGTTGTGTCACATCCTGCCCGGAAAGGCCGACGGTGGGGTGGTTAGAGACGTTGACGTCAAGAGCGTTGACGTTAGAGACGTTGACGATAGAGACGTTAAAGGGATCCACTGCGACCGGTGTGTCTGCGCAAGGTTCCATGAAAACTTTTTCTGTCGGGGCGGGCACACTGGGAGCACCGGGAACAATCTTGCTCCCGGCGGGAGCGTTGGTTTCAATATCAGAATCAGGAATAACATCTAACAAGTTCGCAGCACGCAGAGCACGAATGACTCTCCCAGCACGAGTTGAACCCCAATGGAATTGCTCCTTTAGACCGCGCGTCGTGGCCCTGCATCCTGCCTCCTGTATCGCCTGCCACGCGGCGCGCTCGTCGGCGTTGAGGCCCAGCAGGCGCGGGTCTGTGGCGGTGGTGAGGTCGACGGCGACGGCGGGGGCGGTGTAGTTGAGCGTGCTCAAACGTTGGAGGACGTTGAGGCGGAAAGTACGGTGAGCTACCGGGCGCTCTCGAACAGAGATACTCAGAGAAGCTCTCTGTGAGGCTCTGTGTGTCCTCTGTGTCATAGTTTACGTGCGACTTTTTCCTAATGTGAAAAAACATATACTGCGACATGGACACCTCTTCGATTGGTAACTCTCCCTTTAGGTGCTATAGTATGGAAGCCACCTAACAAGGGTGTCAACCCGGTCGTTAGGCCCAATTCACACACAGAAAGGGAGATTTTATGCAGTGAACGTTAAACAATTCACCAGAATACTTGCTGTGCTTGGTCGTCTTTCGCTTGTATCATTTCTTCTTCTCATCTCGTCAGCCTGGGGCGTAATGACAGGGTCATTTCTTTCTGCAAGTGCATCTGCATGGCCGCTATACGAGCCCACTGGCGAGATAGTTATACCTGCTACGGACAAGTGGGTAAGCGCTGTGGAGGAAAAGGATGAGTATGCCTGTATCCTGACAAGAGATGGCTATCTATACACCTATGATGTCTCAGATTTGTCAACCCAACAATCTTTTACGGCTACCATCTATCTGCCGTTGGTAATTGCCCCACCCATTCCTGTTTCCTCGGTACTGACTCCGTTTGACGCTAACTTGAATGACTTGGGCGGACCCTCTAGTTGGTCTGGTAATTATGGAAAGACACCGGAGATTATCGTGTCGTCAAACGGCGTTGAGCTGGATGTCTTGGCCCAGGACTATAATTCTGAAACCGTCTGGAACGCCGTCCTACTGCACATTGAGGCCACCGCAGGTGGATACGCGATCACTCAGGTGCTTACAGATACGCTCATGCTGGATCGCGTGATGGGCCTGGCGACCGATGACACCGGCAATCGCTACTATGCCACCGGCGTGGACGAAAGCGATGTCGTGGATCCCTACTATCCGCCTCCCGACACTTACCGCAATAACATTGTCCGCGTCATCAAGCTAGACCCGGCCGGGGACGTTTTGTTCAACATAGACCTGGACATCGCCCGCCACGACTTTGACGAGAACGCCGAAATGATCATCAATCCCATGGTGGTTGCCACGTCGCGTCTAGCGGTGGGCGGAAACGAGATCGCATTGGTGCATGGCATCAACACCGGTCCAGACTGGAACATCGGCGGTGCACGCCATCAAAAGGCGCTTTCCACCCGGCTGGACGCTGCCAACGGCGCTATTCTCCGCACCAACTCGGTGTGGGTCAGCCACTCTTTTGACCAGCGGCTCATGTACGATGGCGCGGGCATTATCGAGCACCATCTAGGGGACGCCTATCCACGCTATATCGTCTTTGCCCGCGACCACACATCTTATCCACTCTTTCACATCAAGGGAAACACGGGCGAAAACAACACCCGCACCAGATTGGGCAACGTCGCCCTGATTGAGGGCGACCCAGTTTACAAGTATATCGCCCTGTTTGTCACTGAAAACAGCGCCAGCACCGGGGACATCATCAGCGGGCCGCGCAACTTGGCTATCGTGCGCGTCAATGGCAACGACAACAGCATTGACCCCAGCCTGCCAGATACGCTGACGGTCAATTCGGGCGGCATGCAGTATACCAACCGACTGCGCTGGCTGACCCACTATGCGACCGACTCGGACTTGCACGCCGAACGCCCCAAGTTGATCGCCATTGGCGGCGACCAATACATCGTTCTCTGGGAGCAGTGGCTCGTCGAGGGGTACAACAACACCTTTAACGGCGTCTATGCCATGCGGATTGACGACAATGGGAACGTCCTGCAAGCCGCCACGCTCATCACCGACCAGCACCACCTGCATCGTGGGGACGACGCATTTTTGCTGGACGGCCGCGCTGCCTGGATGACCGGAAACGGAGTTGAGCAGAAACTTTACATTCACTTGGTGGATACCTTTCTAAACTATGAAATGGTGACGTTGGATTGAATGACGAGGTTTGGGCATGGTTCTACAATCTTAGGACTTGTCCAGAAATAACTCCGCACTTGGTCAGTGTGGTAACGCCGTTTGCCCCACACGCGTACCGGACGTCCATAATCCACCGGCGCGGCCACTTCGCCCAACCACACCTGCTCGGCATACAGGTCCCAACGCGCTACCTGGCGGGCCAGCGCTTCCGCCCGGCGGTTACTGAGGCCTTTGGCCAAGAAATGATACCCGCGCCCCAACTGTGCGCGAGTGCGTTTTCGTGTTTGAGGTACAGATTGACCTAGGAGAGGGTCACGCAACCCGCTAACATACTCACCATGACCTGTGCCAGCTTGTCTTCCGGGCTAAAATCCCGCTGTTTGCCGGGCAACCCCAGGCGGAACAACGGTTGGAAGGTTTGTTGATGCTGATAGTACGTCGCCAAAACGGCAAGCGGTGCATATGCAGTATCAGTCGATCACAAATCTACGTTTGTAGTAACCACTTCAGTGGTTTTTCAACGACTAAAGTCGTTACTACGAGCCTAAACTTCGATCTACTGAGTATTGAAAGGTGCATCTGTCACACAGCCTGCTCACTTTCTCCGTGGATTGAGCGCCGTGTTCAGGCCATCCCCCAGCAAGTTCCATCCGATGCTGAATAGGATCAGTATAAGGGTGGCCGGAACGAAAACCCACCAATAGATCAGGGGATTGCCGCCTGGCCCGATGATCCAATCGCGAGAAGAAACCAGCAATGTCCCCCAGGGCAGCCCGGACCCCAGGCCGATGAACGTGAAGGCGGCTTCCAGCAGCACCATCCCACCGATGTCGCGTGTGGTTAACACGATGGCGGGCGCGATGGCATTGGGTAAGAGGTGGCGGAAAATGATGCGCAACGGCGGCGCGCCGGTAACTTTGGCGGCCATCGCGTACTCGGTGTGCTTGAGGGTGGTGAAGTTCGCGTGAATGATGCGCGCGTAAGGCATCCACGAGAATATGATCAGTGCCAGCATGGTTGGATCGATCTGGAGCTTTTGGAAGGCAACTTGCCAGAACGTCAGCGAAACATCCGCACTCGTGACCAAGAATGCATACCGGAACAAGTAAATCCCGGCGATCGCTGGGAACGTCAGGAAGGCGTCGGTCACGCGCATCAGTAACCGCCCCACCGCGCCTTCGAGGTATCCGCTGAACGCGCCGATCAGCACGCCTGTACATGCCGTCAACAACGTGGTGATAAGGCCAAAACGCAGTGCCGGGCGCACACCCCAGACCAAAGTATACGCGATATCCCATCCGCCGGGTGTGGTCCCCAGAATCGCGCCTGGCTGCGGCGGGCGCGGAATGCGCAACGCCGATGGGCGCACGCCCGGCAGCCGGCGCAAGAAGGTGGGGTTTTGCGGATCGTCTTGGGGCGCAATCCAGGGCGCGCTGACGGCCAAAATGACGTAACCGGCGATGATGCACAACGCCAGGACGCTTTGCCAGTTGATGAGGAAACGTCGCGTGATTGTCATTGCGCTGCCAACTCATCCCGCAAGCGCGGATCGAACACCGCCTGGAGAATGTCCAGGATCAACATCACCGGCAATACCAGCAGCACGCTGTAGACCGCAAACCCCATCGCGGCAGCGACGTCCGGCGCACTGCGCATCGAACCGATGATCAGTTCCGAGACGCCCGGAAAGCCGAATATCGCTTCGACGACAAAGACACCCATAACCAGGGAGGCCGTGGAGAGCGCGATGCTGTTGAGGGCAGGGATCATCGCGTTGTGGAGGGCGTGCCGCCAGATGACCAGGCGTTCCTTCAGGCCTTTGCCGCGCACGACCGTGATGTAATCTTTCTGCATTTCTTCGATCATCATTGCCCGTGTCATCCGGCCCAGGGTGGCCCAGTGCACCATGCTCAGGGTGATGCAGGGCAGTACCAGGTGGCGCAGCGCGCTTAAGCTGATGTCCGAGCGGTGGTTCAGCAACCCGTCCAGGGTGAGCAGGCCGGTGTAGGTGGTGAATTCCGCGTTGGTGACAACGATTTGTTCGCTGACCGTGAGACGTCCTGGCGGAAACCATTTCAACCCCGCATAGAAAATGCCAAGTAGCACCAGGGCCAGCACAAAGGGGGGGATGGCGGTGGCGATGAAGGCCACGACACGGAAGGCATGATCAATGGCCTTGTGTTCCTTCGCTCCGGCCAAGCCGCCGCCGATGATTCCCAGGGGGATGAGCAAGACGACTGCGTATAACGTCAATTCGGCCGTGGCTGGTGTCCGCTGTAAGAGTGCCGTGAGGACATCGACGCGAAATCCAGCACTCCAGCCCCAATCACCCTGCAGCAAGCGTCCCAACCAGCGGAGGTATTGTACTGGATAGGGATCGTCGAGGCCGTGACTTTCGATGATTTGCTGAAGCAGAACTTCTGGTCGTAGATTAGGATTGTTGGAAGATCCTCTGGGCATATACAATTGCGCCCGAACTTCGACCGGTGCTAACATCAGGACGCCATACAGGATCGCGGTGATGATCAACAGCGTGACCGGAATAGCAAGCAGACGACGGATCAAGAATTTAAGTAGGGTAGGCATCTAGTTTCTCATTTTTTAGACAGGATTATCAGGATAGTTTTTATCCTGTCAATCTTGTCAATCCTGTCCAAAGACGAATTCACATTGATCGACAGTGACGACGGCGTTGCCATGGAAGCGGCACTCCATCTTTGCTCCAGTGTTGAATTGCGCCGTCACGAACATCCAATTGCCCTTCTGAGCTGTGATCATAAAGTTGTAGGTATCGCTGAGTTGTTCCTGGTGCGTTTGGAGCCATGCGACGACATCCTCGGTGACGTTGAATGTTTTCATCCGGCCCTCTAGCCATGGGCGCTCACCTGTCTTCGCGGCCTGGACCATCTGCCCAATGCGTAGGTCCAGCTTCCCGGATAGGTCATCGCAGAATGTGATCCGATCGCCCATCACGATACAGCGCAGCGCGAAACCGGTATCGAAGACCACGTCGCTGTAACCGGCGTAAAGCGTGTCGGTGGATGTGTCGAATCCCGAAAAGTAGGTGGTATAGTTCGGCGTAAAACGTGGGCCATTGCGCCGTGCCTCGATGGTGTTTTGCCCTGTGGCACTTACGGCGGCTTCACCGCCTTCCAGGTACGTCTCGACGAGATTAGCCACGCGCACTTGTGGCGAACGAACTGGCGTCATCACTAAGTAGTTCAGGATCAGAGTGGGGGGCAACGCCACCAACCAGGCCACCAGTAGCACACTCCACGCCCCTGCTTTCATCCGGCCTTCCGGGGTAGCGCGATCCCAGGCCCATTCGATAGCCAGCGTTTCCATGTAGCCTACGCCGAATCCATACACCGTGTAGGCGATCATCACCAGCAGGGTGCGTAGCGCATTGCCGTTTGTGTATGGCCATAGCGCCAATCCGGAGAGGCGTGGTTCGATGACGCCAGCGAGCCAACTTGCCCCGGTAAACGGGACATGCCCGGCAAGCCAGCCGATTCCCGCCATCGTTATGGCCCACACGCCGGTCGTAATGAGTGTGGAGGGCGTCCATGCTCCTATCATCCCAGCTATTCCGCCGACGATAAGTAGACACGGTAGGCCGATCAGGAACTTGGCCCAGGCCATATCGGCTGAACTCTGGCTCAAGGCCAGGGCGTCATACCCCCAGACAAACAGCGCAAAACCCAACCCGAATAACATCCCGTATCCGACCCCGGCACGCAACAACACAGTGCGCGCGATCTTCTGCTGCGGTATGGGGCTTGATATTTTTTCTATCATCGCGGTAGAACTCCAGTTTTAATTTCGACCATCGTATCGTTATTGTACGCTAACCTGGACTTCTTACAAGCACGTGAGCGTTCGGTGACGATGCGCTGCGCGTTCAAAAACATACATCCTAGTACCGCAAGGCGCAAGTTCCTTTCTAGATAATGGTGCTCAGAGGGGATCGCCAGATCCCCGACTATGCGCCAGACGCGGGGATCTGACGATCCCCTTGAAGCTGTAAACTGGGGAGGGATT
>JAFGSL010000547.1 GCA_016934645.1 Anaerolineae bacterium | reverse complement strand
TCGGCGACTTTCACCCTATCGCCGGGCCTGGTTGGATGGCGTTTTTCAGTATGACCAAGTACCCGCCGAGTCTCGTTTACATTTTGCTCACGTTGGGGACAGTTTTGCTGGTGCTGTATTTCTTTGTGCAGATCAGCGCGCACGCGCCCCGCTGGTTCCAGGTGTTGGGGGTTTACGGCGGTGCGCCGTTGGTCTTCTACCTGGCGCATCTGTATTTGTACGAATTTATCGGTTTTGCCTTTCCTACCGGTACGCACATTGGGGTGATGTATGTCTTGTGGCTGGTCGGGCTACTTGTACTTTATCCGTTGTGCCGGTGGTATGGGAACTTTAAGCGGAAGACCCCGCCCGAGTCGTTGTGGAGATTGCTTTGAGAATTCCGGTGATGCGCAGATTTTCTAGCATCAGCATCGAACGCTTGTTCGGCAATTTGTCTGCCGAAGAAATCCCCGAAATGCAGACGTGGATCGAATACATCACCAAGTGATACGATTGGGTGCGAAACTGTGAATCACGATAATCTGTTTGGTTTAGGTCGCTTCTTGAACGCGCAAGACCCGGTCTATGAGCGTGTCCTCGCGGAGCTAAAGCGCGGGCAGAAGCGCACACATTGGATGTGGTACATTTTCCCGCAGATTGACGGCTTGGGATTCAGCGCGACGACGAAATACTACGCCATCAAGAGCCTGGAGGAAGCGCGGTACTATCTGGATCATCCGGTTCTCGGCGCAAGACTACGGGAATGTGCGGAGACCATCCTTGCTGTTGAGGGGCGATCTGTCTCAGAAATCTTTGGCTATCCCGACGATCTGAAACTCAAATCATCTATGACGCTGTTTTCGTGTGTTCCAGATTCGCCTTCTGTATTTGGTCAGGTTCTTGATAAGTATTTTCGTGGCGAGCGGGATACCAAGACGCTCGCCTTGTTGGAGAAAAAGCAGAAAGCGCCTCGTCATGAAAAAGGAGAGCCATGAACGTGAGCTTTGTGATGCGCTCTTCTACCCGGGAGTTGGCATGGATTTGACCAATGCACATACGATCTTTCAAAACGTTGTTGGTACAATTACGCCGGCGGCGCAGCTCGTCATCCGGCTTCACGACGACATCGTTTTCTCCAGGGCACTCGGATGGCTCGACCCGGAGACGCGCGAACACCCTACCCAACCGGATACACTGTTTGACATGGCCTCGGTGAGCAAGCTGTTCACCGTCACGGCCTTTATGACGCTCGTCGAAGAAGGCCGTGTCGCGCTCGATACGCTGGTCAACATGGTCTTGCCGGAGTTCGGCGGTCTGCGACCCATCCGACCCTACGAAGACCCGCTCAGTCCTGGTGGAATGGTCATTGTCTCCGAAAGCGGCGGTTTTGTGGACGCCGGTCGGGTCACGTTTCACGATTTGCTCACCCATACCTCTGGCCTCCCGGCGTGGCGTCCGCTTTACCGCCAGCCAACCGCCGACACCGCCCGACAAATGGCGTTGAGCACTTTCTTCTCGTACCCCACCGGGACACGGGTCGTCTATAGCGACATCGGCCTGATTTTGTTGGGGATGGCGGTCGAGCGACTTACGGGACATGCTCTCGACGCCGCCGTGCGCGAGCGCGTCACTGCGCCCCTGGGATTGCGCAATACTCACTATCTCCCCGTTTCTTCTCTTGAGTCCGGTCAATCCGTTGAGAACATTGCCCCGACGGAATTCTGCGCGTGGCGTGGACGCCGCATCATAGCCGAAGTCCACGATGAGAACGCCTACCGCCTCGGGGGCGTCGCCGGGCACGCGGGGATTTTCTCCACGGCGGAGGACGTGGCGGCTTTTGGACAGATGTTTTTGGGCGACCACAAGGGAGCACCCCTACTGTCTGCGCCGATGGTGGACACGATGACGCGCTGTTACACCGGGGGATTGGGGGCGCGGCGCGGCCTGGGCTTCGCGTTGTGGCTGCCCGATTCGGAGGCCGCGGACAAAGAACGTCCGAGCAGCTACCCCTTCAGCCAACGCGCTTTCGGGCACACCGGCTTTACCGGCACATCCCTGTGGATGGACCCAGAGCGCAACCTCGTTGTGGCGCTGCTCACCAACGAAGTCTACAACGGGCGACAGAATCGTGGGATTGCGGGGCTGCGGGTCGCCGTGCACGGAGCGATTGTGGAGGCGATAGATGCGGCCGGCTGACGATATACGAAGCGAAACCTCCTGGCATGAGAAAGCTATCGCGCACCTTAGCGACACCTTTAAACGGGATCCCGAAGTCCGCGCCGTCATTCTCACCGGTTCCCTGGCCGATAATGATGTACAGGCCGACTTCTGGAGTGACGTTGATCTGAAAGTGATCCTTGCCGACGGTGCGGTGGATCGCTATCACGCGACAACGGATTGGCTGGCGTCTTTCGGGCGCGTCGTTGGCCTCGAAAGGCACACTTCACCGCTCATAAAGACCCTGCGCGTGTGCCTGGAAGGTTTTCGACGGTTCGACTTTGTCTTTATCGCAGAATCTGCATTGCAAGTAGAATCCCATCTGCTCCAACCACCGTGTAGAGTCTTGTGGTCCAGATTACCAGACCTTGAGGCACGAATCGCGCCTTCCCCATTGATGACGGAGGCCCCCAATGTTTCCGACTCTGACATCGAACGGATGGCCGATGCGTTCTGGTTCAAAGCCGCCGTCACTATCACGAAGGTGGCGCGAAACGATCTGCTGATCGGCATGCACCTCGCGCTGGATTTGGCCCGCGACTGCCTGGTTTTACAAATGATGCGCCGCGACTGCGAAGCTGGCACGACGATTCATCGCACCGGTGGGTGGGGCAACGCATTGGTTGCCCAACTGATCTTGGATGAGGCTAAACCTTCTGCTCAACGGATTCTTGATCTCATCCAATGGAGCTGTGAAACTTTTGACGAACTTGCAGCCGCACTTACCCCTCACTACACGCCCCGTGCTTCATACGGGGTAACCGTTTAGTTTTGTGAGCAGCCAGAAATTAAGCTGAGGCTGCTGATGAATTTCTAATGCTCGTATGGTATAAGTAAAACTATGTCTGAGACACCGCCAAATGCCGCCCCCATACTCCAGCGTTTAGCCACGTTGGAAGCCGAAATGGACACCTTGCGCACGGAAAACACCCGACTGCGCACGGAACTGGCGACGGCGCAGCAACGGATTAGCGAACTGGAAGAGACGAATGCGCGTTTGCGCGAGGAAGTGACAACCTTGAAGCAAGCCCCCTTTCAAGCCCGCCGGCGGCGGAAATCGCAGCGCAAAACGCGGGATGCGAGTCGCGAAGCGCGTGGGGGACGCAAGGCGGGACATCTGGGGAGTGGCCGTCGGCGTCCGGAGCACATGGACCAGCGGGAACGGATAGCGGTGGGGGAGCACTGCCCCGACTGTGGTCACACATTGACAGGGGACGGTGTAGTGCGTGAGTGGGTGGTGGAGGATATTGAGCCGGTGCGTCCGACGCGCGTGGTATGCTATGAGATCGAGCGGCGTTGGTGCCCTCATTGTCAGACCTACAAAGAAGCGCTGGTCACCGCGGCGCTGCCCCGCCATCGCGTGGGCTTGCAGGTGATGTTGTTCGTAGTCTATCAGAAAGTGGTGCTGGGTTTGAGCTACGGCAAGATTCGCCACGAACTGCACACCTACTTTGGGCTGCGCCTGAGCAAGGGTGAACTGAGTAATCTGGTGGCGGAAGTCGCCGACCGCTTTGGGCCAGCGTATGCCCGTTTGATTCAGTTGTTGCGGGAACACGTTGCGGTGCATATCGATGAAACGGGCTGGCGGATCAACGGCGACAATCATTGGCTGTGGGTATTCCTGAGTGATGTGGTGACTCTCTATGTGGTCAGTCACAGTCGCGGCAGCAAAGTGCCGCAAGCGTTGTTGGGCGCGGATTTTGACGGCAGTATCGTGAGCGCTTTCTATTCCGCTTATTCGCCCTTGGACTACGAAAAAGGCAAATGTTGGGCCCATTTGTTGCGTGACGCCCACGCTTTGATTGACGGCAAGCCCCCGC
>JAFGSL010000546.1 GCA_016934645.1 Anaerolineae bacterium | reverse complement strand
CTCGTACCGGATGACACGAACGCCTGCGGCGTCTCGGGCGAGTACACGGACGGGCATTGCCCCGATGTGTTTGTGCACGACCGTGAGGCCGAGACCACAGAGCGGGTATCGCTCGACGGCAACGGCAACCAGGTCGACGGAGAGTCCGGATACGACTCCCGCCCTTCTATCTCGGATGACGGGCGCTACGTGGCCTTCAACCAGTTCGACCCGGTGACCGCTCGCGGGGGACAAGCGGATCGCGTGTATGTACGTGACCGGGAGGCAGGTACCACCACCCTTGTGTCGGTCGACAACCCTGGATGGCCGCTGGACGGCAACTCCTTCGATCCATCAATCTCGGCCGACGGTCGCCGGATAGCTTTTGTTTCGCAGGATGCCCCTACGGTGGATGGCGCAAAAGTTGAGTGTCAGAGCGTGAGCCACTCATGTGTTTATGCATACATTCGCGACGTTGCCACGGGAGGGACCGTGCTTGCCTCTGTAGAGTCAGATGGGCAACGAATCCTCGGTGATTACTCGTACGATCTGAGCCTTTCAGCGGATGGCAGTAACGTGACCTTCTCCCTAATTCGCAGCGATGGGGAAGCCGCCGGAATCTTCCTTCATAACCTCTCAACGCTTAATACAGTCCAGATAACTGGCGTACGCTCGTGGCAACCGGCCATCTCGTCCGGCGGCGAGTACGTCGCCTTTGCCACAGATGAGAGCCTTGTGGCGGATGACACCAACGCAGTCGGCGACATATACATCGTGCCCTCGGTGCCGGGTGATACCGCGTCGCCGGTCGTTCCAGTGGTAGATAGCCCCGAGTCCGTACTGGGCGAACCGTCGATCGCGTACATCGGCGCGGACAACAATGTGTGGTTGATCAACACCGATGGCACAGACGCGAAAAAGCTTACGACGGATGCCGATCCTGCCGGAAACGTAGGCGCGAATGTCTATTCCGGACCGGCCTGGTCCCCAGACGGGCGAATGCTATATGTCACCTATGGTACACAGAACACCGGTGCGATCTATAGGATTGACCTACAGAGCGGAGAACTAGAGCCCGTTGGCCCCCAGGACAGACTCGTCCGGGCAGTCACAGCTTCTCCGGATGGCGAACACCTGGGTTACGTCTACGACGTTCCGGCAGTCTGTCCCTTCGACTACGGTCCCTGTCTTGCGCTCCTAGACCTTAAGTCTGGCACTTCGGAGATCCTGGCCTGCATGGAATGTGGTGCATATACCCAACCCGGGTTCTCGCCTGATGCAGGCGGTATCGCACTTGTAGCAGTGGGCTACGAGTGGTCAGCCCTTGGACTTTTTCGGTTCGGTACGCCTGAAGTGACTTTTCCGGATGTCGGTGGTGAGTGTCGCAATCCCAAGTATTCACCGGAGACGGGTCGCCTATGGGCCGTCTGCACCAGCCAGCCTTTCTGGGAAGAGCGAACCTGGTCCCTCTACACCCTGGATATTCAGACTGGAGAACGCACGGAGATTATGCAATGGGATCCGTCGATCCGGCCATCAGATATGGACCTATCGCCGGATAGTACACAGCTAACCTTTGAGCTTGACGGTATGATCGACATCCTCGATCTTGCAACGATGGAGAGCCGGACGCTCATCGAAGGCCGGCAGCCGGCGTGGCGACCGTTGGGGACAACCGGGAGCAGGACGGTGCCCCCGGACGCGGCACCTAATGCCTCAGGGCCGATCAAAGTTGCGATCCTTGCCCCCTTGATGGGTGGCGGGGGAGCCTTTGGCCAGCCTATGCGCGACGGCGCGCTGATGGCCGTCGATGAATGGAACGCGAAAGGAGGGATCAACGGAACGGCGATCGAGGTCGTGATCGAGGACAGTAGGTGCATGGTGGATGTGGCAGCGGCCGCCACGAACAAGGTCATCGATGAGGATGGCGTCAGGTTCATCATCGGGGAGGTCTGCGCGAGCGCAGCGATATCCATCGCAGAGATCGCTATGGCGAAGAACGCGCTCTTGATCAGCCCGGCAGTCACACCCCCCAGCGTTACCGTCGCTGCCGGTGGGACGATTAGACCCACGGTCTTTAGCGCAGGCACTGCCAGGGCATTGCAGGGAACCGTCGCGGCAAGGTTCGCCGAGGATCGGCTGCGTGCCCGGACCGCGGCGGTCTTCGTGAACCAGGACTCTGATTCTACGTGTGCTGTGGCCGAGGCGTTCATCGCCGGATTTGAGGCCGCGGGCGGTCGGGTGATCGTGAATGAGATGTATTTTCGGAATACTCAGGACTTCTCGGCAATGTTGGCCAAGGTCAAGGATGCGGAGCCCGACGTGCTCTACCTGCCTGGCTACACCAGCGAGGTCAACGGGATTGCGGCGCAGGCCAAAACGCAGAGAATTGAGGCCGTGCTGCTCGGTGGCGGTGACTGGAACTCCTCCGATCTGGACGTCCGCCTCGTCGAGGGTGGCTACTTCACGGTGGACTTCTCGCCCAAAGACCCTCGACCGAGCGTGCAGGCGTTCATCAGCCAGTATCAGGCGAAGTACGGGAGCCAACCCAACACCTCGGCTATATCGGGGTACAATGCAGCTCAGATCCTGTTCCAGTCGATGGCGTTAGCGGGCAGCACAACGGACGTGGCGAAGGTAGCGCAGGCGATGGCCTCGGGGACTTTCGCCGTGGTGACCGGTGATGCCACCTATGATGCACGCCACAACCTTATGAAACCCCTCGTCCTGCTCGGGATCAAGGATGGCCAGGTGGTCTACGTCGACACTGTGGCTCCGTAAGGAGGAGACAGATATTGGGTGGCGCATTGTCACCCTTCTCCATCCCTCCCTCTCACCCCTCCACCGCCAGCACCCTCTCCCCCATCACGCCACACACCCGGCCCTGCCACTGCAACGTCCCTTCGATGACCGCGAATCTACCGCGCAGCACCTCGCGATACGCCGCAAACACCTCCGGGCGCAGGATCACGTTGACCACGCCGCCCTCGTCCTCCAGCGCGATAAACGCCGTACCCCGCGCCGTCGGCGGGCGCTGCCGGGCAATGATTACCGCCATTGACATCTCTCTTGTTCCTACTACAATGGTAACTGAACAGTTAGTTATTATAGTGGGTCAAGGAGGGTGTTTTGATGTCCCCCAAACCGGATGTCACGGCAATGCGCACCGCGCAGATTATCGAGGCCGCCACCACGGTCTTCGCCGAGAAAGGATTCGACCGTGCCACAATGGATGACATTGCTGACGCCGTTGGTATCAACAAAGCGACCATCTATCTTTATTTCGATAACAAGGATGCACTCATCCTCGCCATCGCCGAACAACTCTTCGCCCAGGAACTCGCCGGTTTGCAGGCAGCGCACGATCTGCCAGGCACAGCTACAGAGCGGCTCACCACCTATTACGAGACGCTCATCGCCGAGGAATCCGAGGTAATGCCGGTAATGCCCATCCTCTACGAGTTCTACGCACTGGGCCTGCGCCGTGAGGATGTACGCGTGGTGATCACTGACTTTATCCACCAATTGACAGGACTGCTCGAAGCCATCATCCAGGAGGGGGTTGAGAACGGCGAATTCGCGCCCACGAATGCCCGCCAGGCGGGGCGGGCACTGGATGCGCTGTTGAGCGGCACACTGCTGCACTGGGTTTACGCGCCGGAGGAGGTGGATGTCGACGCGCAATTGCGCTACGGCGTCCGATTGATATTTCGCGGATTGTTGCATCTGCAAGCATAGGGGGGCGTGATGAAGAAGTCGCTTTTGCTCGGTTTGTTTCTGGTGTTGGGCATGGTCCTCGTCGTCGATTGGGCATCGACTGCGGAGCCGACCGCAATGCTGCTCTACCAGCTCACAGATTTCACAGAGATATGGGACACGCAGTACCACTTTCCCACAGCCATCAGCGGCGATGGGCAGAAGGTGGCTTTTTCTCGACAGAAAACTGTCTACCTGGGAAGCAGTGACGGTAGCGATGCCCCACAGCCCATCGGCGTTGGTGATCTGGTCTTTATCAATTACGATGGCAGTAAAGTGCTGTCCGCCGACCGTACGGTCAACTCGTACATACGTCTCTATATCAACGGCGCGGAAATCACCCCCTGTAAATCTGATCCCCGTATTGGTGAGGAGACGATTTGCCTGTTTCCGTATGAAGGCTGGTACAATACGGCGCTCAGCGGGGATGGACGATACGCTTTCTTCGTCAGTCGAGGAAAATGGGGGTGCGAACCTCGACAGATCGACGGCGGCGGATGGTATTGGAATTGCGCTTATCCCGAGGGTGTTTTCCGCGTCTGGCGCTTGCCTACCAATGGTGGGGCGCCTGAATTGTGGCAAGACGCGCTCAATATCCACTTTTCGGCGGATGGGAATATCCAGACGAACCATACGGGAAGCATGGCCATTTGGGCCGGGAGAACGTATGATACCATGGTTCCAGAGGTCTACGTGGGATACGGCGCCAACCAACAAAACCGTATCTTTGTTGGCGAATATATCGCTTACACCAACTTCAAAACGATTCTAAGCCCCGATGGTCAGTGGGTGGCGCATGCCTTTTACGACCGCGTGTGCAGTGCGGACCAGCATCACGAAATGCACATTTTCCGCAGCGATGGCACCGACTATACTATCCTGGATCCGCTGCCCTTTCCTGCGGTGACCTCCTACATTCCAATGGCGTTCAGCGAAGATGGGGCGACGCTCCTATTTGAGAGTGATACCACGTGCCAGACATCTAGTTACCGCGCCTTTCTGGTCAAGCGCGATGGCTCCGCTCTTACGCCGCTCCTCGCGAATTCCGAATTCGAGAGCCGGGCGAGTTCCCTATCCTACGATGGCTTGAACATCGCCTTTACCTCCGCGTCCGATCTCCTCGGCAACGGCAACACATTCGAACAGGCCTTTGTGCTGAAAGGCGGCGTGACCAAGCTGGCCCCGCTGGAAGCCGAGATCGGCAGCCGGATGACCTACACGATCACGCTGCGCCACGCGGAGAGCGGCGACCTGCCCGCCAGCCTGCTCGATCCGCTGCCGCCCAACACCCTCTATGTGCCGGGGAGTGTGGAAGCCACGCAGGGCACGGCAACCTACGACGCGGGCCAGCGCCAGATCACCTGGGACGACACAATCGCCGCCGGTGAGACGGTGACGATCACCTTCGCCATCACCCCCACCTGCACCGCCGCGCCCCCGCCGCCGGAGCTATTGCACAACCACATCATCGCAACCCTGGGCACGGAGACGCTGCACCCCCTGGCGATTACCGTGCTCACCCTGCCCGAAAAGGACTTGATCACGCAGAGCGACGCTCCCGCCAACGGCGCGACCGATGTATTGATTGAATCCGGCGGCAACGGCCCGCGGCTTCAATGGCACGATCAAGCTGCCGGGATGACCTGCGGCGCGAGCGAGAGCGCGGACGTGGCCTACCGCGTCTATCTGCGGCAGCAGGGTGGCGGCTGGCGGGAGGTGGGCACCTACCCCAACTGCGCCAGCCAGGTGCAACTCAGCCCCGCTGACCTTGCCTGCCGCGAGAACGGCGATCCGGCGACTTATCAATGGAAGGTCGCCGCTCACGATCCACAGTTTGTCTGCCGCCAGCCGGTCGAGAGCGTCTTCGGCTTCACCACCGCCTCCTGCCGCCCGGAGATCGAGGTAGCGCCGGAATACACCCTCACGCCGGGCTACTTTCTGGATCGCACCGACCTGCCCAACCACATCAAAGTCACCGTCGATTGGAACGGCCCGGCCTACGCGACGCCGGTGAGCGCCGCGCCCTACGGCGCGGTCTTCTTCGAACTCAACAGCCAGCAAGTCGAGAAGCCAGGGCTGAACTGGGGCGCGGAGCACGTCTACGATATGGGCGCGGATTTCGACGCCGCGTTCGCGTGCGCCAACAACACCCTCAATATCTGGGCCACGCACCCGGTAGCCGGCGGGGGCGAATACGCATCGCTCAAGACCACGCTACAACCCACCGTCTTCCCCTTCCCCGGCTGGGTCGAGTGGGTCATCACCAACATTCCCGGCAGCGATGCGTCCTTTAAGACCGCATCCAGAGCGCCGCTGGTCGCCTACACCTACGCGTTCAACTATCCCGAACCGGCCTTCGAAGCGACGTGGACGCCGCCGGGCTGGATCCCCTATCTGGGCGGGAACAAGCTGGGCATCCAGGAGACCCAGACCGCGGCCAGCGTCGCGGCGCAATCGGATGGCGCCGGATCGGCGCGCGTCGGCGGCCAGACCGGGTTGGATCTGGGCGCGCTCACCGCCGCAGGCACGCTCTGGGGCCAGGGCGACGCGTGTTTCGTCTGTGGTGAGAGCCTGGACCTGGAACGTGCAGAGATGGGCTTCAGCATCAGCGCCGCTGTGGAGAAGGAAGCCGGGCTGGTGGACGTGATCCCGGCCGTCAAAGCGGCGGAGAACTGGCCCGTCGTCGGGCGAATCATCCGCTGGGTCAACAGCATCGCCACGCTCAAGGCCACCTTCACGCCGGGTGTGGAAGTCAACACCGAGTTCGTCGCGCAGGACGGGCAACTGGTCTACAACAGTGGGCAGGGAACGGCCAGCCTCGATGCCCGCGCCACTCTCGGCGTCGAGGCGTGCGACGGCCTCTCCGCCGAGGCTTACGGCGGAGGCACGCCCTATGTCACCATCCAGGTGCCCAAGAACCCCGACTATCTCAAGGGAGTGGGCATTGATATGTACTACGGCGCGGCGTTCGAGGCCTGGTCCTTCGAGGCGGACTACGAGCGCAAGATCAACTGTAACTATCCGGGCGGCTGTGCTGAGGTGGATGCCGCCGTACTGCTAACAGTGGAGGCCGGGCCGGTCTGGCGTTTGATCGCCCGCGACTACGCGGGGCCGGACTACGGACACGTGACCACGCCCCTGCCTGCCGGGCCAGAGGAAGCGGTTGCGGACGATGAGGAAACGATCTTGATCCCCAATGCCTACGTGCGCTCCGAACCGGCGCTGGCCGTGCGCGAGGATGACTTCCGCCTGCTCGCCTACGTCCACGACGATGTCGCCAAACCGCAGGGCCGCGGCACCGAGATCCGCGTCCTGACCTGGGACGGCGCATGGAGTAGCGCGCCTTTCACCCTCACCGGCGATGACCAGCCGGATTATGCACCGGCGGTGGCCTTCGACGGCGACGGTAACGGCCTCGTGATCTGGGAGCGCTCGGCGCTGCCCGCGGGCATCACGCCGGCGCTGAACATCACCTTCGCGCAGAGTTTGGAAATCGCCGCCCGCCCCTGGATCAGCGCCACGGCTTCCTGGGGTGATATGATCACGTTGACCAACAACACCCTGATGGATCGCGCGCCGAGATTGGCGACCGGCTTCGACGGCACAGTCCTAGCCCTGTGGGAGACCACCAACGGGAGCGACGCTCTGGGCACGTCCGCGCACCCACTCACCTACACCTACGCGCTGTGGGACGGGGGAGCGTGGAGCGCGCCCGCCGCCGCGCTCACCGGCTTGCAGGATGTGCTGGCGGCAGATGTGGCCGTCCATTCGGAGAGGCAAGCCGCGTTGGTCTACGTGCAGGATATGGACGGCGTCATTTCGACCACCACCGACGCCGAACTCTACTATAGCCTGTTCGACGGAAGCGCCTGGAGCGCGCCCGTCCGCCTGACGGACGATGCCGTGATGGACGCCGCGCCTTCCCTGGCCTACGATGCCGCCGGGCGCTTGCACCTGGCCTGGCTGCACGCTGGTGACCTGGTCGCGCTGAGCGACTCTTGGGACATCGCCGACGTGGAGACGGTGCGCGCCGACAGCGCCGAGAGCGGCACCCTCGGCTTCACCCTCAGTCGCTCGCCGGGCGGACACCTGGCGCTGGTCTGGCAGGCGATGGGTGAACAGGGCGCCGATCTGGTTTACACCGTCCGCGACGTCGAGGCCGGGCTGTGGGGCGCGGCGCAGCCGTTGCTGGAAGATGCCGACGTCGAGCGGGCGCACAGCCTCGCTTTTGCTGACGACGGCGCACTGTACCTCGCCTACCAGAAAGTGGAGACCGAGTTTGTCACGCGCACCTTCGAGATTTCGCCCACGCAGACCTTTACCGTGACCAACTTAGCACAGCCGGGAAACAGCCAACTGGCCTTCCTCGCGCACAGCGTAGGCCGGGATTTGACCTTCGACAGTCTGACCGTCACGCCGTCCAATTCGGCAGCGGGCGAGGGCATCACGCTGACGGCGATCCTGCGCAATACGGGCGCTTTGGCGGTGGCGAATCCCGTCGTGCGGTTCTATGATGGCGGTGATAGCTTCATCACGCGGACACTGCCGCTAACACTGACGGCGGGCTACACCACAACGATCTCCGTCAACTGGACCGTACCAGTTCCGCCGACGGCCCACACCCTGCGCGCTGTCGCCGACCCCGCCGACCTCGTCGCCGAGACAGATGAGACGAACAACGCCATCGCTCTCCAGACGACGTTACCCGACCTGGCCTTTGCCACGCTCTACACCACTTACGCCAGCGATGCCGTTACCGCGACGGCACGGCTGGCCAACACGGGTGTAGTGACGGCTTCCGCGCCCTTCAGCGTCACCTTCCGCGCCGTCGATCCCGTCACCGGGACGCTGGTGGGACAGGTCGCAGTCACAGCAGAACTACCGGCGGGGGAGACCGTCAGCGTCACCGTGGTGCTGACCGATACTGCGGCGTTGGCTGGGCTGGGCAATACGCTGTGGGCGGTCGTGGATGAAGACGGGCGCGTCGTCGAAGCGGAGGAGGACAACAACACGGCCTACGCCCGCCTGCCGGTGCGGCCCGATCTGACGCTGACCGCCGCCGACATCCAGGGGTACGATCCCGTTTCCGTCACCGTCCACAATCGCGGGCCGGTCGCCGCACCGACCTCTGTGCTGCAGGTGTGGTCGGGTGGTCTCACCAGGACGCTGGCATACAGCGCTACGCTGGCTGCACTGACGCCCGGGGCTAACCAAACGATCACGTTCACCTCGGCTTTCACCGCGACCGAAGTGTGGGCCTATATCGACCCGGATCAGTCAATTGCCGAGAGCAACGAGGGCAACAACCTGGCGGTGCGCTTCGTGGAAGCCCCAAGCGTTCCCACCCACACGCTCACCATCCACATCGCGGGACAGGGCAGCGTGACCCAAGAGCCGCCGGGGACGGCGATCCTGCCATTGCAAAGCAGCTACTTCTCCGGCACGCACGTCACCTTGAGTGCGACTCCAGCCCTTGGCTGGGCCTTCGTCCACTGGACGGGCGATCTGCAAAGCACGGCAAATCCCGCGCAGATCACAATGGACGCGGATAAGGTTATCACCGCGACGTTCGTCGCCGCGCACAAAGTCTACTTGCCGGTGGTGCTGCGTAACGCACCGTAGGTATTTTTGGCGATAACAAAGGGCGATGTGCCCAAGCGACGCACCGCCCTTTCAGCTTACTGCTGCCATTTCTCGTATCAATGATTCTCTCCATTGCTCCTCATCTCACCCCGCCACCGCCAGCACCCTCTCCCCCACCACGCCACACACCTGGCCTCGCATTGCAACACTCCTTCATACGCGCATATTTGCGGCGTTGGATGCTGACAAAGCCGGGACGCTGAACGCCACGCGGTTGGCGGCGTTGGCGGCGCGGGTGACACCGGTGCGGGTGCCGGAGGGCAATGATGTGACGGAGTATTACCAGTTGGGTGGCGATGTGCGGGCGTGGGTGATGGCGGTGATGGGCGATGACGCGCGATTTCCGCTGCGGGTGGTGATCCCGGCAGACGAGGCGCGGCGGCCGGGGCTGGCGGTGCCGGCGGGGAGGTGGCAGCGTATGGACGACGGGAGCATTGTGGTGGTGTATGCGTCGGCGGAGGAAATGGCGGTGTGCAGGGAGGCGACGAGGGTGTGCGGGGGAGAGCGAATACCCAGTTTTCCTTTGCCGTAGATGTATGCAAGAGATCAGGGACGGTTCTTTGGACAAATGTATCTGTGTTTGCAGGGAAACCAAATACGCATTGGAATCAAAATTCCGTGTCGATCTGCCAGAAATTGCGCTATACTATAAGAAGTGCACTCGAAAAGAAGGTTCCTGTGCGTTAACAACTGGGTTATGTTGCCGGCGTTTTGATCGCCCCACTACAACATCATCCTACCCGCCCCATGACATCAATACGTCGGGGGGCGGGTTGCGTTGAAAGAGGATACCATCCAAGAAATTGTTATGACTGCCAAGGAGGGGTAATCACTATGATTAAGCGAATGTTGATATGTGCTGCAACCTTACTAATTGCACTTCTGGTATTGGCAAGCTGGTCTTGGGTGACAGGGGTTAATCGCGAGCCTGTCTTGCGTCCAGTCTCAGCATCCACCCTGACTGACCCTGTAATTTTCGCGCTTGAGCCTACATCTGCGCCAAACAATCTGGATGTCACCATCGCTATCAATGGCAGCGGTTTCGATGCCGGATTGTCCGGCACACTGGTGCTCACCACACCGCGTGTCTATCTCGGAGATGTTCTATTGGACGACATGCAGTGG
>JAFGSL010000545.1 GCA_016934645.1 Anaerolineae bacterium | reverse complement strand
GTGCGACGAGAGCAGGCCGAAGGCGCACCAGCGTTTATACACGTCCGCCGACGCCGTCAGCTCGAAGCCGCCCATATCGTGGCTCCAAAAGCCAAAGCCCGACATGCCGAGCGAGAGGCCGCCGCGCAGGCTCTCGGACATCGACTCGAACGTCGCGGTGCTGTCGCCGCCCCAGTGGACGGGGAATTGTTGCCCGCCCGTCGTGGCGGAGCGCGCGAAGACGGTGGCCTCGCCCACGCCGAGTTTTTCTTCCAGCACCTCGAATACCGTCTGGTTGTAGAGTTGGGTGTAGTAGTTGTGCATCAGTACGGGGTCCGAGCCATCGAAATAAACAACGTCCGTGGGGATGCGCTCACCGAAGTCGGTCTTGAAGCAGTCCACGCCCATATCCACCAGCGCGCGCAGTTTGTCGCCGTACCAGCGGCGCGCCTCCGGGTTGGTGAAGTCCACCAGCCCCATCCCCGCCTGCCACTTGTCCCACTGGAACACGGAACCGTCGGCGCGCTTGAGTAGATAGCCGTGCGCTATCCCCTCGTCAAAAAGCGCGGAACGCTGCGCGATGTACGGGTTGATCCACACGCAGATTTTGAGGCCGCGCGCCTTGAGCCGTTTGAGCATACCCACCGGATCGGGGAAGACCGCCGGATCCCACTCGAAGTTGCACCAGTGAAAGGCCTTCATCCAGAAGCAGTCGAAGTGGAAGACGTGCAGCGGCAGGTCGCGGTCGGCCATACCCTGGATGAAGCCGGTGACGGTATCTTCGTCGTAGTTGGTGACGAAGGACGTAGTCAGCCACAGGCCAAACGACCAGGCGGGCGGCAGCGCGGGCCGTCCCGTGAGTGCGGTGTAACGATCCAGCACCTCCTTGAGCGTGGGACCGTAGATGACGAAGTAGTCCAGGTACTCGCCCGGCACGCTGAACTGCACGCGCTCGACCTTCTCCGAGGCGATTTCCAGTGAGACTTTCTCCGGGTGGTTGATGAAGACGCCGTAGCCGCGATTGGTCAGGTAAAGGGGGACGTTCTTGTACGCTTGCTCGCTGCTCGTGCCCCCGTCTTCCTGCCACAGATCAACGACCTGCCCGTTTTTGACGAACGGCGTGAAGCGCTCGCCCAAACCGTAGACGCACTCCCCCACGCCGAGCGCCAGTTGCTCGTGGATGAAGCGGCCTTCGGGGGTATCCACCATGCCAAGCGCGCGCCAACCACTCTCGGTGATGACTTTATTGCCGTCTTTGAACTGCACTTTCCAGTCTCCGGCTTTCTCCACACGCGCGGTCAAGCGTCCGGTCGTCAGTGTGGCGGCTTTTTCGTCGTTGTGAATCGCCACATCCGGCGCGGGCTGCGGATACAGCGTGAACTCCGGGCGGCGAGGTACCCCCTCCTTGTGATGCCAGACCTGCACGCGGATGACGTTCTCCATCGGCGAGGAGAAGCGCGCGGTGAGCAGTGGCAGGTTGAGCGTGTCGCCGCGGTGATTGACCCGGCGGGTCGGCGCGTAAACGGTCAGCGTGCCGGACTCCACCTCAACATCGTAAACGTGCACTGCGTAGTGCGGCGTCACGCCTTCTCGAATGCCCCAATAGCCATCGGTAAATTTCATAGTCTAGTCCCCCAGTCAGAGGATGAATGCATTTAGCAGATTGTTGCCGACCACAAACAGTCAAAGAGGTACAGACTTGCAGTCGGCGCACATCTCTCAGCACTGATAACGTTTTTCCGTAACAGTGAAATGAAATCGTCAAAAGTCTTCATTGTCAATGAAAACTTTTCCAATGTCTACAGCTCTCCCGCATACCGCACATCATACGGCGCGACCTGCGCGATGGTATACGCCCGGCGAATCTGCACGAGCTGCTGGATGTGCCACTGATCATGGATGACCCAGGAGGCAAACATGTCGCCCGCGCTTATGTCGGCCCCCCAGGGCGCCGGCATACTCGCCTCCCAATCGGGCATACTCATGCTCTCCAGCCATGACAGCGAATCGCGACGCTCCGCGAGGAAGTTTTGAACCGACGTTTCGAGGTCGCGCTCGTTGTAGCGACGTTCTGTTATCCACGTGAAAGGGGAGATGTGGCCCCAACCTTCCTCCGGCTTGTTGAGAATGCCGTCCATGTGCGCGCGGAAATCCTCACATTCCTCATCGTACAGGTGGTTGATAATCTCCAGCATCGACCAAGTCTCCGCATCCGGCTTCCACTTGGCCTGCTCCGGCGTCACCGCCTCTGTAAGCTGCCGGATGATCTCCGCGTGCTCCGCCATCAAACGTTTGAAATACTCAAAGTCCATTGTTTTCCCTCCTGGAAGCCATACAAACATTCATGAACTTGAAACTAGCACGGTCGATATACAACGTGTGAGTTCCACGGGATGATCATAGGTTGCGGCCCTTCGGCGGGAAAACAAGCCGCCCACTCTTGAGGATCATACGTCCGTTTCGCAAAACAGGCGTAGTGCGCGGGGACCGCCATCTTTAGATCAAGTTTCTGCGCCAACAGCACGCTCCCCATGAAGAACGGAAATTCGCCTTCGATGGGATGGGTGGTGAGAAAGCCGATGTCCGGTTTGCGTTTGGCGATAGGGGCAATCAGTTCGTCGTGATCGGCAAAGGTGTTGATGGCGTCGCCGGTGACGTAGAGCCGGATGCCCTCCATCTCAATGACGTAGCCCAGGTGCGTGACATCCGGCGGCGCGATGCCTGCGGCCGGGTCGCCTTCTGGCGGCTTAGAGTAAAAGGCGTGGATGCCGATGCTGTCTACCTCCACCGACTCCCCCGCGTGGATCGTGACCGTGTGCGCGGCATCGATGGACGTCTCGTTGAGGACCTGCGCGATGCTTTCCGGTGGCCCGATAACGACGACGTCCGGTCGCGCCGCGTGGATGCGAGTGAGGGTCTCGGGGTTGGTGTGATCGCTGTGGCGGTGCGTCACCAGCACGTAATCGGCCGGCAGTTCTGCCTCGACCAGGGGTGGGTGCGGGCGGATGAACTTCTCCGCCGGGCGAAACGTCGGGAAGTACGGGTCGATGAATAACACCGTTCCCCGCGAGTCTTTGAGCGCATAGGCGTTTTGTTCAAACCAGTGGATACCCACTGAACCTTGCGGCACAACCAATGCTGTAAATGAATGCATAGTCCCTCCGGTAGTCGTTAGTCGTCAGTCTGGTAGTCCCAACACAACAGCTCTCCGTTGCATTCGTTCAAGCCAGTGAACTGTTTACCACGGCCACTCGTTGCCTTGATAATCGACGAGAACTAAGCGATCTTCATCTTCGCGGGCATTCACGAAGATGGGGATGGCGTAGGCGGCGGCATCTTCCGGTTCCAAATCGGCCTCGTTGTTCTTCTGCCCGCTCATGTATGACCGCACCCAGCCGGGATGGTAGACACGGAACGTGTAGCCCTCCGGACGCAGGTAGTTGAACAGGTTCTTGACCCCCATATTCAGCGCCGCTTTCGACATGCAGTAGCCAAACCAGGCAATACGGTAGCTGCGCTCGACACTCCCCGCCTCCGAAGAAACGAAGCACAGCCGCTTGAACGTCCCGCGGTCCAGTAATGGCAAGAACGCCTTCACCACGCGCAGCGGCCCCAAACTGTTGATGTCGAACAATCGGTGCATCTCGGCGTAATCCTGCGGCTCACGAATGGTGAGACGGTTGGTCGGCGTGCTGACACCCGCATTGTTGATCAACATATCCAGATGCGGGATCTGCGCGGCGACAGCCTGCGCCGCCGTCTGCACCGACTCCGTCGAAGCCACGTCTAGCGGGACAATGCGCAGATCATTCGGATACTGCTCTGCCAGATCGTCCAATTCCGGCCACGCCGGCATATACTGTCCGGCGAAGACACGCCACCCCTGCGCCAAAAGACCAGACGCGAGTCCAAAGCCCAATCCCCGGTCCGCACCCGTCACGAACACCGTGCGCTTGGCCGCCGCGCACCAGCGCAATGCGTTGCCCAGCAACGTCTGGAAGGATGGATGCAGCCACACTTCGACGTTGTGGCCGGGCGTGAGCATACAGACGCGCCCCGCCCCCTCGAGGCGCGTCCACCCGCCCGGTTGGATACCGTGCTGCGAGGCAGTGGTCATAAAGATGTCGGCGTCCGCATCATCCAGTGCCATCATATAGTGCTCGTCCGTCAACGTGAATGGCGTGCTGCCAACCGTCAGCGGATGGCCCACCTGCGGCTCCACGGTGACGGGGCACTGCGCAGGATGGCTGACGAACACGCCACCCATCAACGCGCGAAGTACCGGCGTCTGTGTGTATCCGGCGGACCCGGAATGAACGACCAGCAAACCATTACCACGGCGGACGTAGTCCACGAAGGCCGCCTCAACCTCCTCGGTCATCCAGGGACGTTCGTCGGACGCCGAGACGTTGTTCGATTTGACGAGCAGCACCACGGAATACTCAGCCATGCGCTCCGCCGACCACTCGGCGGCGTTCTCTATCCAATCGAAGGTGAAGCCCTGCTCGCTCAACGACGACAGCCTCTCACGAGCTACCTGCGCCGGATGCCAACGATCATCAGCTAAAACTAGAATATGCATTTCACAACCTCCGAGAACAGTTACAGGTTGAAAGTTGAGAGTTAAGAATCACTCAAGGGCGGGTAAAACGCCCCATCTCCGTCACAGGGACAGCCTGCCCCAAACTTTCCAGACTATCGTAGAGTAATTGCAGAGCGTAACGGGCGTTGTGCGTATACGCGCCGGGGTCTTTCATCACGAATTGGTAGTTGTACGCAGCCTGGAGCAAACGGGGCGTCCACGAGGCATAGCGATTGCCAGCGTTGACCTCGTCGGGGTCGGCGACGCCGTTGGCATTAGCGTCGTTGAAGAAGTAGGGAAACGTCCCCTTTCCGTAGACAATCGGCTGAACGACGACGTTGGCGGCGTAGGCTTTGATCGCCGCGTAGAGCGCGTCGTGGAAAACCGAAATCTCGGCCGCGATCGGTTCGCGCACGTCGCCATCACCATCGTAGTCCACTGCGCTTTGGCGGATGTCGCGCAGATCGGCGCGATCCACCACGTTGACGTGACAGGGACTACACGTATCTGGATTGAGCGCGGTGCTGTGCGGATCGTGGCAATCGGCGCACGTCTTGTAGTCTTCCACGTGCGCAAAACGTCCGACGTATTCCTTACCGACGTATTGGTAGCCGCCCTGCGCGTCGGCGCCGAGCAGCGTGGCGGCAGCGATGGCGTAATGAGTGTTGATGAAGGTCAGGTCCGCCGAAACTGCGTCAAGCTCAAGTCCGGCAATGGCTCTTTCCACTGTTGGGGACGCAGCGCGCGCCTGGTGACACTGCATACAGTTGGCCGAGCGTGTATTCTCCGTCACTTCGATGCCGGAGGGGAACGTCACTTGAGTCAAGGCGTGCGCTTGCGGGTTATGACACGCATTGCAAGCGATGACTGAGCCGACCCACACGGATTCTTCGACCTGACCGGCCGGCGTCCCATCAGCACCCAGGAAATCGAGATAGCCGTACAGGCTGTGGCACTTCGCACAGCCCGGTGGCACCACCGGCGGCTCATTCGCGTCCCAGTTGGTGAACGATCGCGAAGCCGCGTCCGCGTGACCGGAGCGCACCCACTTCTCGCTCACACTTTCGATGGATTCTGGGGCCACAAAAAAGCGATACCCCCAGATGAACACACCCGCCAGGGCGATCAGGACCACACCAATGGCTAAAATTGTAGACCACTTCACGACCCTTCCTCCTTTTTGCTACCCTGGCGAAGGCTGCAACCCTGTCCACTCGAACCTTCGCCAGGGTATGAGCATACTTGCCAAGTTTTGTGAAGTGAGTATAAACTGACCTAAACAAAAAATCAAATACGATCAAGAGGAGCCTCCGATGAAATGGAAGACCAAGCAGATCTTGTGGATTGCGATCTACTTCGTTCTGATCTTTGCACCGTTGTTGATCTTGCTGCTCACCCCGCGACCGGCAGGGCGCACGTTCTGGCGCGAACTCTCCGTGGCTTTGGGGTTTGCTGGATTGTCCCTGATGGGATTGCAGTTCATCCCCACCGCCCGACTGCCGTTTCTGAGTGAAGTTTTCCCGCTGGACACGCTTTACAGCTTCCACCACCGGCTGTCCGTCACCGCTTTCCTGCTAACCCTGGCACATCCGCTGATTCTCTTTATCCACAATCCCTACACCCTCAAGCTGCTCAACATCTTCACCGCGCCGTGGCGTGCACGAGCCGCCGTTGCAGCGACGGTCGCAATGATTTTTTTGGTCCTTACCTCCGTCAAACGACTCTCACTCAAGCTGTCCTACGAAGCCTGGCGCATTCTCCACGATGTGCTTTCGGTCGCCGTCGTCGGCTTCGCGCTCTACCATATCTTCAAGGTGAACTATTACACGTCGATTCCCGTCCAGCGTTGGCTGTGGGTGGTGATGGGCGTCCTGTGGGCGCTGATGATCCTGTACATCCGCGTGTTCAAACCGCTCCAACTCCTGCGCCGCCCCTACGAGATCGTCGAAGTGATCGCCGAACGCGGCAACACGTGGTCACTCAACTTCAAGCCGGCGGGACATGCGGGACGCCCGTTCCGCGCCGGGCAGGTGGCATGGCTGAGCATCGGCCACTCCCCCTTCCGCATCGAGGAACACCCCTTCTCCTACGCTTCCAGCGACATGCACCCGGAGACCGTCGGCTTTGCCATCAAGGAACTGGGGGACTTCACCTCGACCATCGGCAGCCTGAAACCGGGCACCAAAGTCTACATCGATGGCCCGTATGGCACCTTCGATCTCGACCATCACCCCGATCGCAACTACGTCTTCATTGCCGGGGGCATCGGCTCCGCGCCGGTGATGAGCATGTTGCGCACGTTGGCCGACCGTAACGACGACCGGCATCTGCAATTCTTCTACGGCAATCCCACCTACGAGACCATCATCTTCCGCGAGGAACTGGAGAGCCTGCAACAG
>JAFGSL010000544.1 GCA_016934645.1 Anaerolineae bacterium | reverse complement strand
GCTCGCATTTATGTGCACATTACGGCTTTAGGCTGTATTCACCAGCCCGAACCGGTGCTGGACTCGCCTTAATTGGCGAAGGTATTGATAAGGGAGAAAAATTAGAAAAAGGATAGGGGGATAAACTGTGATACGAGGGGTACTGTATACTGTAGGACGTGTGTTAATTGCGCTGTATGCGCGGCTGTTTATGGATCTCCAGATTCTGTGGCAAGCGCCGCTACCTCCGGGGCCCAAACTCATCGTGGCAAACCATCCAAGCTTCAGCGATCCTTTTGCCATCTCGTTGCTCTCCTCGCGCCCAATGGCGATCCTGATCACCTCCATCGCCTTTCTGATCCCCATATTCGGCTACTACTTGAAACGGGCGCGTCACATTCCGGTCGTCGAGGGGGCAGGACGCCCGGCGTTCGATGAGGCCCTGCAACGGCTGAAAGCTGGCGATACGGTCGCGCTCTTCATCGAAGGCCAGATCAGCCCGCGTGATGGCGGTTTCTGCCCACCGCGCACAGGTGCGGTCCGTCTGGCCTTGAGCACGGGTGTGCCGATCATCCCGGTGGGCATACAGATTGTACAGGAGCAGTTGCGCACCATCGAAGCCAAAATCAAGGGGAAAACCTACCCGGAACAGTGGTACTTTCGTGGTCCGTTCCGCATGGTTGTGGGTGAGCCAATCCGCCTGGAAGGGGATGCCGAAGATCGTCCTCGTGTGGTGGAGGAATCACAGCGTGTGATGCAGCGTATTATCGATTTGGTCCATGAAGGCGAGCAACGCCTCAAAGGCAAATATCATTCACACTCAGAATGACAATAAGGAAATGTGAGTGGGACACGTGCGTTTCGCATCACTGTCCGGCGACAGGTCCGGTCGTCGCAGGCAATGTGGGCAGCGAGGAACGGCTCGAACACACCGTCATTGGCGATACAGTCAATCTCGCCAGCCGTCTCCAAACGATGACGAAGGGCCTGAATGTGATGGTCCTCCTCGGCAGTACCACCGCCGACGCCGTCAAAGAGCATGTGTTCCTCATCCCCATTGGCGACATAGAAGTGAGGGGCAAAGAAGCGCCCGTACAAGTGTATTCGTTGGGGCACTGACTTGAAATTGAGGTAAACGATGACGATTGATGTCTGGGGTGTATTCTCGAACTTCTTGTGGATTCTAGGACTCGCCGTACTCGTGGCCGTGTGGAGTTACGCTTCGTACGAAGCGAGTCGCCGCAAGCAGAAAGTTCGCCATGTCATCCATGAGTTGGGCTATGCGCTGGCCCTAAACGCGGGGATGGTGCTGTTCCTTGTGGGGATGGCGACCACGGAAGATCGCTGGTGGGCGCGCGGCCTGTGGATTGTGATTGGCCTAGGTGTCATTGCCGAGAGTGTGTGGCGCATCATTCAGGAGCGGAAGGCCGCCACGTCATCAACAGATGAACAACAATAACGCCGTGAACACACGGGGGTCTGGCGACCCCCTTCAAGCACAAGAAACAGCTAGTAAGCCGCCAGACCAACGGCGACACTTTTGGCTGGCTCTCGTTTTGCCCGTCATCGCGATGCTTGGCGTGAGCTTGGTTGGACGTGTCACCGGCTACATAGTCGTGCACGCGCTGTTGGGGATGCTCGGCGCAGCGGTTGGCGGGCTGGCCGCGGGTGTCACCGTCAAGCGGTTTGTGGCGCATGGCAAAACCGACGGCGAGGTCGTCTTCGGCCTCGGCGCGACGACGGCCATCGGCGTCGTTGCCATCGGCTACTTCTACCTGTTTTACATCGAAAAGGATATGCGAAGCATTCTCACGCTGGCACGCAACGTCGAGCAGATATCCATTTTTGTGGAGTTTCTAGCCGCCCAGTACGCCGGGTCACTGTGGGCGCAACGGCTGTTTCCGCATCTGGAACAACCAGATGAAGAACCATAACCGTTCCCGACGCTGGGTTATTGGCCTCGGCGGGTTAACCCTGGTCACAGGTCTGCTTGTCTATCTGCGCCGTCGCACCGACAAAGTCACGCTCCAACGGCATTTCTGGGACGTAATCTACGACCGGCTGGCAACGCTCTACGACAGCGTGGATTGGTTCACCGGCGGGATGACCCACCGTTTGCGGCAACCTGCGCTGCGCTATCTGCCACCGGAAGGCAGCCGGTTGCTGGAGATCGGCTTCGGCAGCGGGCGACTGCACGTCGAACTGGCGGAGCGCTACAGCATGGCCGGTCTGGATCGCGCGCCGGGTATGGTCCGGCTCACCGAGCGGCGGCTGGCTGCGCGCGGCCTCACGTCCGAATTACAGGTGGGCGACGCCACGGCGCTCCCGTGGGCAGAGGCAACCTTCGACGCCGTGCTCTCGACCTTCGCCTTCAGCGCCTTCCCGGATCCCGACGCCGCCCTGGCCGAAATGGTACGGGTGGTCAAGCCGGGCGGTGTGATCATCATCGTGGATGCCGGGGAAGCCCAGGATGGCAACGCGATGGCGCACTTCCTGGCGCAACTCTGGGCAGCGTTCGGCGACTACATGCGCGATGAAGTTCCGCTGATGGAAGCCCAAGGCCTGACGGTCACACGCGAGGATTACGGGCCGTGGGGATGTGTCCACGTGACGGTGGGCAAGAAACCACGGTAAAGAAACAACATAAAACGCGAGCTAACGAAAAAGCTCAAGTATTGCTGCTTCTTGGACCTTGAACCTGTTCATTGCTGCTGCGACAAGACCAACTAGCACTACCAGAATGATCGCGATCATAAAGCCATACTTGCTCATTGTGAAGATTGTCTTCAGCCAGGCAACAACCGCAGGCCGAG
>JAFGSL010000543.1 GCA_016934645.1 Anaerolineae bacterium | reverse complement strand
GCTCGCATTTATGTGCACATTACGGCTTTAGGCTGTATTCACCAGCCCGAACCGGTGCTGGACTCGCCTTAATTGGCGAAGGTATTGGAGTCTGTAAAAGAATAAATTCTCGTGCAAAGCGCCCCGAGACGGGGCTTAGAGCGCATAATCCGGGAAATATATTTTTACGAACCCTTGATGAGAAGCAGATTATGTCATACCACCAAATCATTGTAGATGGCAGCCCGATCGGATTACGCGGGCTAGAAGAAACATTTGCCGCCCTGCATGCCGCTGGACGCAAGCCGGGTGACGCGGGTCTGGGGATGGAGATTGTTAAACAATTGCACCGGGAAAACTATATCCCCCTCAGCGCGCGTGAGTTGTTCGCCGCAGCCTTCGAGCGGGAGTATGCAGCCTATCTGGTGCAATTGGAAAGCGGCGGCCCTACGCGTAAGCGCGGCTACGGAACCTGGCGCGGCTATCCCCGCGAGACGATTCCCTGGTTCCCCACAGTCAATGAGGACCTGTGCAATGGCTGCGGTGTCTGTCTCAAGTTGTGCAGCACCCACTGTCTGGCCCCCACTGAGGACGGCAAGATCTGGGTCGCCGATCCGTTCGCCTGCGTGGTGGGGTGCAGCTCCTGCGTCAATGTCTGCAAGCCCAAAGCAGTTACCTTTCCCCCACGCTCAATGTTGGAGTCATACAAGCCACGCTAATTCGATCTTGACATCCTTTGAATAATGTATATACTATATGCAAATTACTGCATATAAAACCCAGATACCGATGAGTGAAAATCCGATTCAATACACCCAGGGCGCGGCGATTTTCCGGCTGCTGGCCCACCCTTCTCGGCTGCACATCTTGGATGAGTTGCGGCGCGGGTCGGCGTGTGTGTGCCATCTCCAGACCGTTTTAGGACGTCCCCAAGCCTATATCTCACAACAATTGCGCGTTTTGCGCGAAGCGGACGTGGTGCTGGATGAGAAGGATGGCCTCAACGTGTATTACCGGATCGTGGATACACGCGTCTTGGGGCTGTTGGAAGAAATCCTGGGTGAAGCCCAACCTGCGCGGTGTGTGGAAGGGTGTCCTTGCCCCCACTGCACCGAGCAAAAAGTGTGTTGTAGCTGATCAGTCCTGAAGGGTTTTCGTGACCTTTCGGGTTTTCTTATCATTTCAAATATGCAATTTGTTGCATATAACAGATTTTTTATATCATGGAGGTCGTATGACGATCTTAGAATATGTGGCTATGCTTCTGCAAACCGGTCTGGGCAGCCTGGCGGCGTATCTGGCGGCGCACGTGTTGCTATGCTTGCTGCCCGCTTTCTTCATCGCGGGTGCGCTGGCAGCGTTGATGCCCAAGGAAGCCATCACCAAATATCTGGGGCGCAACACACCCAAGTGGATTTCGTACCCGGCTTCGGCGCTTGGTGGCTTTGTGCTGGCTGTGTGTTCTTGCACGATTATGCCGCTCTTCGCCAGCATCTACAAAAAGGGCGCGGGCCTTGGCCCGGCGATCACGTTCCTGTTCGTCGGCCCGGCGATCAACATCCTCGCCATCTCCCTCACGGGCGTTGCCATCGGGATGGACATCGCACTGGCGCGCATTGTCCTCTCCATCATCTTTGGTATTGGCATTGGCCTGTTGATGGCGTGGATTTTCCGCAAAGACGACGCCGCGCACGATACAGAGACCAACAACGGCGCGTTTGGGGCAGAAGCTGCCGTCCCCGCGCATGTGTGGGTCTTCTTTGCACTCCTACTCGGTACGCTCATCGCCGGGACATTGCAAGTGGGGTTACTGACGAGCAGTTATGCAACATTCACGCTTGGTGAAGCATGGGCACCCGGTTTCCAGAGCTGGCTGGATAGCATCGTCCCGCCCAACCCTTCCCTCGGCATCGAGGGAGTGAGCGTCCACGGCGTTCTGTTGATCGGTCTGCTTGTCCTCATCGGCGCGACGGCGTGGAAGGGACTGAACACAGTGGATGAGGGCTACACTCTTTGGACGTTCGTGGCACTGGGACTGGTCACGCTCACGATTATCGTCGCGTCGTTCAAGGTGACGGCGGTGGCGTCCGGGCTGACCATCGGCATCACCGGCAAGCTCATCGCCGAAATTCTATTGCTGGCCGCGGTTTGGTGGATGGCCGCCAGGAAATTCGAGACCTATGAAATCCAGGAATGGCTGTGGGAGATGTGGCGCTTCGTCAAGCAGATCATCCCGTTGCTGCTGGTGGGCGTCTTCATCGCGGGGATGGCGCGCGCGGTGATCCCCGCCGCGTGGATCACGACATTGGCCGGACATAACACTGTCTGGGCGAACTTGGCCGGGGTATTGTTCGGTGTCTTTATGTACTTCCCCACATTGGTCGAAGTGCCAATTGCACAGACCTTTCTTTCATTAGGGATGCAACGTGGTCCCTTGTTGGCCTACTTACTTGCCGATCCAGAACTGAGTCTGCAATCCATCCTTATCACCAACTCGGTCATTGACAAGAAGAAGACCGCGGTTTACGTCAGCCTGGTGACCGTGTTCAGCACGTTGGCAGGATTGATCTTCGGCATAGTTGTCAAATAAAAAGGAGAAACGAATGGAAATCAAAGTTTTGGGCAAAGGATGCCCCAAGTGTAAGCGACTGGAAGAGCTAGCCCGCGAGGCGGCGGCAGAAGTCGGTGTGGAAGCTACGTTCGCCAAAGTCAAAGAAATGGACGAGATCATGGCCTATGGCGTGGCAATCACGCCCGCATTGGTCATTGACGAAGATCTGAAGTGTTCCGGGCGCATCCCGCAGAAAAGCGAGATTGCGGCCTGGATTCAGGAGGCGGTCATCGAATGACTGACAGCTGTCAGCTTTCAGCCTTTCGCTAACTGCTGAAGTTAAGCTAGGAGCAGACTCAGTAGATCACAAAATGCTCCAAGGGGATCGCCAGATCCCCGTTCGGGTCTGGATCTGACGATCCAGACCAAGCAAAAGACGATCCACTGATTCTGTTAATAAGGAGGCAGAATGTTACAAGTCAAAGTCTTTGGAACGACCCCGCCATGCGCAAACTGCAAGCGGGCGGAACGGGAAGCGCAGAGAGCTGCCGAGCAGTTCCCCGGCCAAGTCGAAGTGATCAAATTGGACGTGATGGGCGATGAGGCGCAGCAATACGGCCTGGTCACCACGCCTCTGATCGTCGTTGGCGATGAAGTCGCCGGGCGGGGCAAAGTCGTTCCGGCGGCGAAACTCGTCCCTATCATTCAGAAGCATTTGGGGTAGACAGTAGACAGCAAACGGTAGACAGGGAGGGAGAGCGGACGAGGAAATGCCAAGAGGACAGCGTGATCCGCTGATTCGCTTTCTCGCTGATTCGCCGTTTTGCTGATTTGCCATTTTTAAATTCCAGGAGGTTAGCTATGGTCAAATTGGAAGTGTTCAGCGGCGATCCGCCGTGTCCCGGCTGTGTCGCTTTGGTGGAACTGGCGGAGAAGGTCGCGCCCAAGTACGAGGGCGAACTGGAACTGGTCGTCTACAAGGGCGCTGAGGGAATGCAGAAGTTCGAGGAATACCGGCTTTTCTGCGTCCCGGCGGCGGTCGTCAATGGCAGCATCCGCATCGAAGGGATGTGCCCAAGCGAGGCGACGCTCAACAACGCACTGCGGGAGGGTGGACTATGTCTAAAATAAGAATCGAGGCGTTTGTCTCCATTCCGCCGTGCTCCGGTGGAGTAGCAGTAAAGCGATTGCTCAAACAGATCGAGGCCGAATACGGTGAGCAAGTGGAGACTGTCTTCCACACGGGCCCCGGCGACTCAGCCTGGGAAGAATACGCTATCGGCAATGCGCCCGCCCTCGTCGTCGGCGACCTGGTCAAATTTGTAGGCCTGGCCCCCAGCAAGGAGAGCCTTGTCGGCGCACTGCGCGAAGCAGGACTCGAGTAAACGCCAAGCCATCAGATACTGGTCTTACACACAAAAGCAAAACGGGGTGGACAATTCCACCCCGTTCGCTTTTTTGACTTCGTGTGACCCGCACAGGTCTCGAACCTGTAACCCAGGGATTAAGAGTCAGGGTTTGGCTAGAATACACATAAAAACTCTGTGTTCTCTATGCTCTCTGTGCCTCTGTGCCAATAATTTTCATCCATCGCGGTGAATGCCTGCTCGTGGTGCCTCCTTTGAAGACCGTCCCGATCGGTCAGATGTAATCCGTCCACAAGTGACGGCCAAAGCCGCCAACACCACGATCAAGGCGCCAATGGCAAAAGGAACGTACATCTGGGTTGCGTGGAATGTCTCCACAACCACCCGATTCGCATTGCGCCCGGTCAGTGAAAATAGCCCGGGCCAGTACCCGGCATTGACTTGGAAAGCATCACTGGCAGCAGCGCCTGTGAAGTTACATGTTATCGTGCCCTGGATTTGAAAACCGGCGGAAGCCATCGTCTGGCCACCCGCGCTTAACGCGCTCCACGGGATGCGGTAATTCGTGGAAACCATACCTTGGTAAGCAGAAACGAACACGGGGAGAGCCAGGCCGCCAACGACGCCCATAACGACAAGCCCACACAGGTATCTCCAGTAGACCTTCGCCTTCATTATGGACATCCTTCGTCGACCAGCGCATCACAATCGTTATCGAGACTATCACAACGCGTTTCGTCCACTTGGTAATCTGGTCCGTATTCCATCCACCCACAGGGCAACCACCCCTCCGCACCACCACAGGTCTTAACAGCGTTGCTGCAAACTCCAGCCTGCATATCACAAAGCGGTGGCGTTAAGTCTTCACTCTCATCTATGTGCGCGTCGCAGTCGTTATCGACGCCATCACATACCTCTTGACCCTCAGGATTCACATCCGAATCCCCATCATCGCAATCCAGGTTATTGGCGACATAACCGGCGGGCTGTTCACACACTTGTTGGAAACTCCCCGGGTCACCATAGGTATCGTTATCCACATCCGCATACCAGAAGGTCTCGGGATTCAGGGCGAGATTCGCGTCATCACAATCCAAGTCGTTGATCACGTACCCCGCCGGCGCTTCACACGCGACTTGGGACACGGTAGGATTGCCATAGCCGTCGCCGTCCCCATCCTCGTACCAGGGTGTGGCAGGATTGACACCGGGGTCCGTATCATCACAATCCGCATTGTTCTCCACGTGATTGGGCGGGCGCTCGCACGCCTGGTATGCACCGGTCGGATCGCCATAACCGTCCCGGTCCCCATCGAAATACCACGTCTGGGATGTACAAAGCTGCTGCTGTGCACCAAAGGCGTAGGGAACGGACGCTATTCGCAAACGTGGCGTCATCTCATCGTCCGTGCCGACGGTCACACCCAAATACAGGTTCTGGCCGTCGAACACCGTCTCGCTCAAGGGCGTCACGTCGCCCAAGTAAACGTTAAAGAGGCCGTTGGTCACGGTAACGGCCTGTGTCTCTTGCCACAATGCCGTGCCCCCCTCCGCGAGCGCGTATAGCGCGAACGCCATTTCATACTGTCCCGTGAGCGGGTTGCCAGCATCATCCCCCAACATCCCCTGGTAGTTAAGTAGTGCCGGAGGCGGTGTGACGGCTTGAGGGCGCGAGGATGGCGCGGCCTGCACGAGCACAGTCAGTGCCAATAGGCCCAAAAGTAGCACCAAAACAACAATGATAAGCGGTTTATATTGACGTTTCATCGGTTCGATCACTCCTTTCTTGCATCATATGAAAACTTACACCAATCATAGGTATGAACTCCAGGGCAAGCCCTGGACTCGTTATCGCGGCAAGCCGCGACTCCGTCGCGCTGAACGCGAAAAGCAGTGCTATAAAGTTACACGGAGGACGAGCGGCAGAAACACGCGATGTGTACTGCCCACAAAGTCCTGTCCGGTTGCATCGGGGGGCACACTGACCACAAGCGCTGACGGGTTGAAGGTCCAGCCGGCCTTGCTTGGGACAAGCGTATAGGTATCACTCAGCACGTTGGTCAACGTATATGCCCCGCTCGGGTCGGTCGCGGCTAGACCGCCAGCCCCGGCAGATACTGTGACGCCAGAGACAGGCTTTCCATCGCCATCGCGTACATAGCCGGACATCGTATACGTCTCACTCTCACCGGTGAATCGCAGGACAAGCAATCCTGCGTCGTCATCGATGATATAGACATAGCCACCAGCCACTGCCACGCTAACCGTCCCCGCCAGTGGAGCGGTGAAGCTGCCGACCTCGCTCGGCGCCGCCGGGTCTGAAACGTCAAGGACATACAGCCCTCCCAAGCCCTCGTCGGTGACGTAGGCATAGCCCTCGGTTACCGCCAGACCAAGAGCATTACTTATGTGGTACGCGCTGACTTGGGTTGGTGTAACCGGATTGGAGATGTCAATCACTTGCAGGCCACTGCCCGCGATACTACTGCCCGCGATGTAGGCATAGCTCCCGTCCACCGCTACATTGAAGCCCCACCCTATTTTGCAGGAACCGACCTGGTTTGGGGTGGCTGAAATAGAGACGTCAATAATTCGCAAGATGAAGTCGGGATCGTCGTAGGTAACGAAGTAAGCATAGTCTCCGGCCACCGCCACGGCCTTGCCATGTACCCCTGCGTCGAAGACTGTTTTTGATACTCTAAAAGGAACGCACCCAGGGCGAAAATGATGATCGAAAAGGAACGCACCTAAGCTGAAAACTCCGCTATGATC
>JAFGSL010000542.1 GCA_016934645.1 Anaerolineae bacterium | reverse complement strand
TTCAGGTCGATGTAGATGTCCTGTTCCAGGATTTTGTCGTCAGCATCTTGATAGAGCATCACCAGCCACGTGTCGCCGTCTCCTGACGCCGCTGGCGGGACGAAGGGGATTGCTGTGGGTTTTGCCGGGGCGACGGTAGGTTCCTCATAAACGGCGGTGGGATAGTCGTAGGTATATTCATCTGATGGCTCCGGCAGAGAGAGTCCCCCTAAATCTCCCAATCCTCCTGAGATAAAGTAGATGAGGGCGCAAACCACGCACAGCACGATCCCCCCCAGGATGATGATGGGCAACAGCTTAGTTTTGCCGCCACCGCGGCTGGCACCGCCTAGCAGTTGACTGAGAATTGACAAAATGGGTATGCCACCCTGGCCACTGCTGCCGGAAGTGCTGGTGCCATAGGGCCGTGAGGTTCCACTGGAACTGGGCGGTCGTGCAGTGCCTGTACCGGAGGGCGTAGACGTACTGGGCGGTCTCCGCCGTTGTGGTGCTTCGGCGCGCTCGCGTTCTCCGGTGTCACCGGGACCGGGGCGTCGTCGCCGTTGCGCGCGGATCGTTTCTTTATCGTCGTTTCCCATCAAATACCTCCCTTTTGTGAGTTGATCACGTATCTACCAATATAATCCAACCGTTATCGAGGCGCACTTTGCCTTGCCGGCGCAGCGTCGCCAGTGCCCGATTGACGCTTTCACGGCTTGTCCCCACGAGCGCGGCTAACTCTTGCTGTGTCATCGGCAAGGTAATGCGTACCCCATCCGTCACGGGGCGACCCGACCACTCGGCCAGTCGTCGTAGCCGCGCGATAAGCCGGTCGGACACGGTCAACGTGGCCAGCCCTTCGGCCTCTTCCGTCATATGACGCAGCCGTTCACTCAGAGCGCGTAACAGGCTACGCGCCAGGGTGGGGGAGCGTTCCAGCCCGTGGAGCAGCACATTCTGGTGTAGTTCGAGCGTTGTGGCTGGCTCGATGGCTTCCACGCTGGCCGAGCGTGGCAAATCCTCGAAGAGCGCCATCTCGCCGACGATTTCTCCCGGCCCGAGGATGCTGACCGACAACTCCCGCCCATCCTCGCCGATAACATAGATCCGCACTTTGCCTTTGACAATGATGTGACAGGTGTATCCCGGTTCTCCTTCGTGGAAGATGACCTCCCCAACCTCGTATGTACACGCCCGGGCTTCACCTGCCAGGAACCGCAGTTCCTCGCCGGTCAATCCAGAAAATAATGGTAGGGAGCGTAGAAAGGCAACCCGTTCTGTTAGTGGATCCTGTGCTTTGTTATTGTCAGTCATCGTCGGCCTCGTAGCCGGTTTCTGATATCGGGGACGTGTTGTCGCCGTTGGCTGGTACCTCCATTGTAAACCTATCCCGTTCATGCGCAACCTCCTTTTTACCCACCTTGCATCACGATGCGCAGGATCAAGCCCACACCTGCAGCTAAAAGTACACTCAACAACGTCTCGGCCCAGTGACTGGTTAATTGCATCAGGACGCCCATACCGTTGTTCTGCACGCGAACGGCTGTCAGGCGGCGCGGTAGCAGCACCAGGGGGATGAGAGCAACCTGCCCAGCGAGGACGAAGCTGGCGATGAGTACCCGCTCGATCATGGGTTCGTATTTCTCGCCGATGCCCAAATGTGGCGCAGCCTCCGGTCCCCACACGCCCCGCACGACGAAGCGCAGCAGCACCCACGCAGGCTGGAGCAGCATCAGATAGCCGATGGCAAAGGCCAGGACTTTGGGCGCGACCGCGAAACCGCCCGCCACGGTCGCTGGTCGCAGGGTCACGGTGAGGACGATGATGCCGATGTGGATGACCTGATCGAGTAAGTAGTAGACCATATCCCACGTTGTGTTCTTCGCGCGGATCAGGCGTGCTCTGACGACGTCGATGAGGGTGTGCGTCACGCCGATGAGCGCCGCGTAACGCCACCATCCTGGATCAACGAGACTGGCGCAAACCATCGTTGTCAGTGTGACGATCCCGCCGTGCGCAACCACGCCCCAGAGCGAGCGCGATTTCCAGCGCGCCAGAAAATCGAATTGGAAGAGATAATCGCCGAGTAAGTGTGCTAAGATCAGCATTGTCAACATGTCACACCTCCTTTGTCTTTCTACCTCTAGCATAACAGAGGGGGAGGCGCGCAGCAATGACGTTCGTCACACCCTTCGCGATAGTCCAAAGTCCAAGCGCGAAGTTTCGCGCCAGGATTCTACCAGATGCAAATGCGGCCTTTAGGCCGCAAAACCCTTAAAAAAGCCGCTTTAGCGGCAAGATGACACTCCAAAGCTTCTTGGCTCGCGAGAATGATAAGGTCCTGCTTGCATTTAACATAGTCTGACCTCTGTGGTAGAATAAAGATGTGAAGTGTCTATGATGATCTCTCCCCAATAGCACTTGAAAGGTAGGGCGATGATGAAAGAGGCAGAGCTTAGAGAACAACTGGCGTTTAACCAGAAGGCATTAGATGTTGTCATGTCGATTGACCGGGTTCGTGATGTCTCTCCCGGACCTGGAGCTATCTTCTCCGGCCTGGCACACGTGATGTGTGATCATTTCCACGTGGACGCGTGCCTGCTGTACGTGATGGACCGCGAGGCGCATACGTATGATCTGAAAGTAGTACAGGAGCGCGATTCAGCCTGGCGTGATACCGCCCAGGCTCTCTCAGAAACTCGTATCCGCGAGGCGATGCGTGAGGGCGAAATTTCTTTGTGGGAGGCTGTGGACGTGCTGCCGCCCGACATGGTGTCTAAACTCCCTCCCACGTTTCGCATGGTAGCGCTTCCCGTCTTTTTGGACGAGAAGCCACTTGGCCTCATCCTGATGGCGCGCAATGCTCCTGTATTCGATGAGCAGGAAATTCAGTTGATGCACATCGCAGAAAGCCAGATCGACTCGGCCATTATCCAGGCTTACGTGCATCACGACCTCACGCAACGCAACAAGGAATTGGAGACCATCTACAACTTCGATCGTATCCGGGATCGCTATTT
>JAFGSL010000541.1 GCA_016934645.1 Anaerolineae bacterium | reverse complement strand
GTTGCTGGATGAGCACCTGGCCTTCGCGTATTATCGCCAGGCAGGATTGCCGGCGACTGCCGTCCGTTACTTCAACGCTTATGGGCCACGATTGGACCCGCGCGGGTACGGCAGCGTCATCGCCCGCTTTATCAATCAAGCCCTTGACGGTAAAGCGCTCACCGTTTACGGAGACGGGCAACAAACACGCTCGTTCACCTTCGTCGCCGATACGGTGCGTGGCACCATCGCGGCGATGGAAACGCCGGAGAGCGCCGGACAAGCGTTCAACATCGGCAATCCCAGCGAGGTGACGATGAATGAACTGGCTGCGCGAATCCGGGAGGGCGTAGGCGCAGACGTGGACATCGTCTACGTGCCCTATGCGCAGGCTTACGGCGCGTCTTTTGAAGATACACCCCGGAGGCTGCCAAGCGTCGCCCGCGCGACAAAAGTTCTCGGCTTCCGGGCAAAAACCTCTCTGGAAGAGGGATTACATCAGACTGTCGAATGGTTCAAGGAGCATCGCGATGCATAGCTTAGCTGCGCATAACATACCGGCGCCATCATCTCGTTTTAGTGTATTTTGCGACCGCGCGCTAGAAGCCGGTTGGCTGATAGGTGTGACCATTACACCGGTTTTCTTCAATGTGTATTCCAGCCGGGTCTTCGAACCCGATAAGCTGACAACGCTACGCATCCTGGCGACCGTGATGGCCGTGTTATGGCTGGTGCGCCTGTTCGAGGAGATCATGCACAAGCAAAAGCCGCTACGTTTCTCCTGGCGCACCCCGATGGTGCTACCCGCGCTGGCAACGATGGGGATTTACCTCATCAGTTCTGTCTTCTCACTGGTCCCCTATACCAGCTTTGCCGGCTCTTACCAGCGCCTGCAAGGGACGTATACCCTGTTCGGCTACCTGGTGCTCTTCTTCGCCATCATCACCAGTTTACGCACACGCATGCAACTGACACGACTGATTACAGTCTTGATCCTCAACAGCTTGCCGATATCGCTCTACGGCATCATCCAACACAACGGCCTGGACCCGCTGCCCTGGGCCGGGGACGTGACTACGCGCGTCGCCTCGAACATGGGGAACGCGATTTTTGTCGGGGCCTACCTGATCATGATCGTCCCGCTGACGGCAGCGCGCATTATCCTAAGTTTCAATGATATCCTGAGCCGTGAAGAAGCGCGTGTGAGTGATATCCTGCGCGCCTCGGGTTACATTTTCATCATTGCCGTGCAATTGCTCACGATCTGGTACTCGCAGAGCCGTGGTCCCTGGCTCGGCATCGTGGCAGCGGCAGTGCTCTTTCCTTACCTGGCACTGATCACGCTGCAACGCCGCGCCCTCAGCGAGAGCCAAGCGCCGCCTCAAGCGTGGGGGGATATCCTAAAAGGCATAGGCTTTGGTTTGGGGGTGCTCGCCGTCGCCGGAGGGCTGGCAGCACTGGGCGTGCTGGTGCTCAAGGACAAAACGGGCGCCTATGTAGGCGGCGGATTGGCCGCGTTGATCTTCGGCGGCGCGTGGCTGTATTGCGTCGTCGAACGCAAAGGCTGGCGCTGGCTGTGGATCGGATGGGGAACGATAGGGTTGGCGGCGGCGGCGGGGCTTTTGATGATGAACGTGCCCGGTCCGTTGCAAACCCAGGTGCGGAAAGTCGAAGCGCTACGCCGTTTGACGACGATCACGGAACTGCAAAGCGGCACGGGCAAGGTACGCGGCTTGATCTGGCAAGGCGCGGTAGAACTAATAAAGTCGCACGAGCCGCTCAAATTCCCGGACGGCAGCGAAGACCGGTTCAACGCCATCCGTCTGCTCATCGGCTACGGCCCGGAATCGATGTACGTGGCGTACAACTCTTTCTACCCGCCGGAGCTGGGGCACTACGAGTCTCGCACGGCCTCGCCGGATCGCTCGCACAACGAGACGCTGGACTCCATCATCATTACCGGCGTCTTGGGGTTGGCGGCGTACCTGTTCACATTCACCAGCTTTTTCTACTGGGGAATGAAATGGCTCGGTCTGTTAAAAACCCGTGGTCAACTGTGGCTGTATATTGGATTGATGGTCGCTTTTGGCGGCATTTTCTTCCTTATCGCGTGGCAATTGGAAGGCGCGTACCTCTTCGCTGTAGCGATTCCGCTAGGCGTTTTGGTGGGCACGCTAGTCTACGTGACGGTGGATGCTTTCCGCGCACAGTTCACCGCACACACCACGGATACGACCAAAGACGATCATCCACCGGTCGCTGATCCCCAATCTGAAATCCAAAATCCAAAACCAAAAATCGAAAATCCACAGCTACACCCGCACACGCTGCTCATCATCGGCTTGCTTGCCGGTAGCATCGCGCATTTCGTGGAAATCAACTTCGGGATCGCCATCGCCTCAACCCGCACCACCTTCTGGGCGTTTGCCGGGCTGCTGGTCGTACTCGGCCTCGAGTGGGCACCGGGCAGCGCCCCGGTGGCGGACGAAGCTGCGCAGAAACCCTTATCTGCGTCACAAGCCAGACGCCAGCAGCGCACGACACGTGCGCGTCGCAAACAGACAGGGCTTCCCGCGTGGCTTGCAGCGGTGTTGGCCCTGAGCTTCGTGGCAACCTTCCTGCTGGGGACGCTGGCCTTTGACTTCATCAACAACCCGGAGCGGCTGACGAGCGCGGGTGAAATCTTCGCCAACTCGCTGACGGTAAAATATCATCCAGAGAAAACGACCGCTTACGGCGCGCTGATGATCTTCATCTTTACGTGGGTGCTGTTTGGCGTGGTGGGGCTGAGCGAGTTCGACCGCGAAGGGTCGTTCAACGAAGAACGCGGCACGCGCTGGGTCACGGCAATTGCCGTTTATGCCGTCATCTCGCTGATGGGCCTGCTGATTTTCGGAAGCGCGTTGGCAACACATCAGGCCAACTTGACGGCTACAGGCGTCGATCAAACGTCGCTAGAGAGCCTGATCAGCGGCGTCGTCGGCGTCGCCGACCGGTTGGCGACGCTTATGGTCCGTTATTACAGCCTGATCTTCGTCTTGATGGCGCTGGCGGGACTGGCGTTGCTCTGGGAAGAGCCGCTCCCGCGTAAATTGGGAGAAATTTGGAGTCCCTTGATCTTCATCGGACTGCTGGCGCTGTGTCTCATCCTGCTCATTACCCCCGCCGGATATAACCTGATCCGTGCGGACATCATCTTCAAGCAGGGTGGGGTATTTGCCAATGCCAGCACTGCCAACGAGAAACAAATCGGCATCGCCCATTACGAAAAGGCGCTGGAGTACGCGCCACGCGAGGATTACTACAATCTGTTCCTGGGCAAAACCTATCTGGAACTGGCGCAGGGTCTCCCGGCGGAAACAACACCAGAACAACGAGAGTTCATTTTCCGCAAGACCGAGGAGGTTCTCAACCACGCGCGCAAGATTAACCCCCTCAACACCGACCACAGCGCGAACCTGGCGCGCTTCTATAAATCGTGGGCGGCGCGCATCGCCAACGATTTGCGCGCCGAGGGACTCACCGCTGCGCAGCAAACGACGTTGGCGAACCAATACGACAAGCTGTTGCAACAATCTGAGGAAAACTACAAAATCGCGCTGATGCTTAGCCCCAACAATCCCATCATCTGGAATGAGCTGGCGCAGCTCTACGCCATTGATTTTGGCGACGATTTGAGGTTCCGGGAGACTATCTCCACATCGTTGGAAGTGGACGACTTGTTCGAGCAGACCTGGATGTTGCTTGGGGATATGCGCTCTTCGCAGGGCGACCTTGCGGGCGCAGTCGCCGCATACCAGAAATCCCTGGAGGTCCGCAACAACTGCACGGTGCGCCGAGTGCTTGGCACGTTGCAGGCGCAACAAAATCTGTGGGCGGAGGCGGCGGCCTCGCTGGAAGAGGCTGTAGAGAAGTGCCCCACGTCAGGCGAATTGTGGGACATTTACCGCGTACAGGCAATCGCTTACGCCAACCTGGGTCAGATAGACGCTGCGCTACAAACCGCCTCGCTGTCGCTACAAGCTGCACCGGAAGCGCAAAAAGAGGCTGTAGAGCAGCTTATTACGCAGTTGCAAGCGCAATTCACACCGGTCGAGACGCCGTCGCAGCCTTGAAAGTTCACCGATGAGCACTTACATTGTCGTCTTTGCCGGGGTCTTGCTCCTTGCCGTCGCCGGGACGCCGCTGGCGCGCAAATTGGGCTTGCGCCTCAACACCATCGACCAGCCTGATCCGACCCGCAAAGTCCACACGATCCCCACGCCGCGTCTGGGGGGCGTCGCCATTTTCCTGAGCACGTTGGTCGTTACCCTGTTGTTGGGTGAGCAGTACAACGTCAGCCAATTGGCCGGGATTCTGATCGGCGCGACGCTGATGTCGTTTATGGGGTTTTGGGATGACCGCTTTTCGTTATCCGCCGGCGTCAAGCTCGTGGGACAGTTCATCGCGTTGGCTTTGTTGATCATCAGTGGCGTTTCGATCAGCGTTTTGCCCCATCCATTCTTGAATTTGCTGGCGACTGCGCTGTGGGTGGTGGGGATCACCAACGCCTTCAACTTGTTGGATAATATGGACGGATTATCGGGGGGGATTGCCGCCATTGCTGCCGCGCACTTCGCGCTGATGTGCGCCTTCACCGGGCAATACCTGGTCGGCGCGCTATCGGTAGCAGTGATGGCGGCGTGCATCGGTTTCCTCATCTACAACTGGACCCCCGCGACGATCTTTATGGGCGATTCCGGCGCCCTCTTTTTGGGATTTGTATTAGCCGCGATCGGGATCAAGGTGGATTTCCCCCTAAACATTCCCATCGTCACCTGGATGATTCCCCTCTTGGTGTTAGCCGTGCCGATCTTCGACACCACGCTGGTCACGATTTCACGCCTGAGGCGTCGCCTTAATCCTCTGACGACACCCGGCGTCGATCACACCTCGCACCGCCTCACGTACGCAGGACTGACACGCCGCGAGGCCGTATTGGTGCTGTATGGGATCGCCTTCGGCGTAGGACTGGTCGCCATCTTCGTCACCCGCGCTACGGTGTGGGAAGGCTATCTGATGGGCGCTGTCACCGGAATCGCTGGACTCTACGCTCTATGGCGTATGGAACACCCGCCGTTCTGGCCGCCCAAACGCTAAAAATAAGATTTAGTGGTATAATATCTACTAAATTCAGGAGGAGCAGGAGTAGTTAACTGCTCAGACTGCCTGACGAAATACTGACGACCATAGGAGAACATACAATGGGAAAAATGAAATGGATTGTGTCGGCTACTCTATTGGCCGTTCTTGTTTTAGGGGGATGTGGATCAAAACCTACCGCCGAACCCACACCTACGGCAACACCGACATCGACGCCAGCGCCGGTTGTGGTTCCCACAGCGGCGGCAGACGAGCCGGGATATTGTGAAGTCAATCCTTTGCCGGAACTGCCCCTTAACGGACTACCGATTACCATTAGCGATAGCGACTGGAGTAAAGGAGCCAGCGTCGAGGAAGCCTATCTGACTATCGTGGAATACTCCGATTTCCAGTGCCCGGCCTGCGCCGGCGCCACGCCCGCCATCGAATCGGTGGTGGCGACGACGCCCGGCATCCGCCTGATCTTCCGCCACTTGCCACTGGAGAGCCTGCACGACAAGGCATACCTGGCCGCAGAAGCAGCCGAGGC
>JAFGSL010000540.1 GCA_016934645.1 Anaerolineae bacterium | reverse complement strand
GTTGTCAACACCGGTCCGGCAGTCGCGAAGCAGGGGCTACTGTAGGTACATACTCAGGAACAAAGGGATGAAGGAGAAAGCACGGCACACATCGCGTCAAGTGCGTTGAATTAGTGCTATGCCTAGTATAGCATAGAATCGTGCAGATTTTTCACGAATTTCCTTAAAAAACATCGATAGTCAGTAATCAGGCATAAGCAGGGCTAGAATCCTTAGGGTTCCAGCCCTGCCGTTTTACCAAAACGCCGGATATTCCCCTTGCAGCTTCAGCCCAACCTCCAGACTGTGCGCGAAGAGCGCCCAGAGCACCCAGGCCAGTGCCCGTTCTGCCGGCGCGGTGATCTCGCGGGCGAAGTATACCCCGTCCTTGTGGCCCAACAGCATCTCGGGGTGCAGGCGCACCGCGACCTTGAAGTCCCCGGCCAGCTCGGGACGGTTGAAGTTGCTCGTCGGATAGGCGCGCAGCCCGCCGTGATTGGCGAAGCCGTGATTACGCAGGAAGCTGCTGGCGTTGCAACGCGCCGCTCAACCGCCGAATCAACGACCTTGTGTTGCAGACCCGTATAGGCGAACTTGAGTATTATCTCAAATGGTACGATAATCTTGGGTGATGTATCTAAAAACCAAACTCTATATCCCACCCGTTCGACCGGGGACGGTCTCGCGACCGCATCTGATTGAGCGATTGCGGCAAGGGCTTTGCCCGGGCTGCAAGCTGACCCTTGTCTCCGCCCCTGCCGGTTTCGGCAAAACCACGTTGGTCAGCGAATGGGTTCACCAGATCGACGTTCCCGTCGCCTGGGTGTCATTGGATAGAGAAGACAACGATCTCGCCCGGCTCCTCAATTATCTGGTGGCGGCGCTCCAGACCATCGATCCCGAACTGGGCAAAGAGACCGTGGCGATGGTGCAGTCACCACAGCTACCGCCCGTTGAAACGATACTCACTCCACTTGTCAATGCTTTGTCGGAACACACCGAGCCTGTCGTGCTGGTTTTGGACGATTACCACGAGATCACGGCGGAGTCCATTCACGACGCCCTGCTCTTCCTGCTTGATCATCTGCCCCCCCATGTACACCTGGTTATCGCCACCCGTACCGATCCGCCATGGCCGCTAGCGCGTATGCGAACGCGCCACGAGATGATCGAGCTGCGCGCTCAGGATCTGCGCTTTACCCCGGACGAAGCTGCTACGTTTCTGCGCAACGCGACAGGACTTGCACTGCCGGCAAAGAGTATCAGCGAGCTCGATGCGCGCACGGAAGGCTGGATCGCCGGCTTGCAGATGGCGGCGCTTGCGATGCAAGCGCCTGTTGCGATGCAAGCGCCTGCAGCGATGAAGGGAAACGAAACGGCGCGTGCCGAGGCCTTTATCCGGGCTTTCAGCGGCAGCCATCGTTTTGTCCTGGACTACCTGGTGGAAGAAGTCCTCGATCGGCAAAGCGATGAGATCCAGACATTCCTGCTCCACACCTCGATCCTCGATCGTCTGACGGCTCCGCTGTGCGACGTTGTGCTGACTGGAGAAGAGGGTGGCCCATTTCATGCCCCGCCGGATAGCCAATCGCTCCTGACCCGGTTGGAACGCGCCAACCTGTTTCTCGTTCCCCTGGATGAGGAGCGGTGTTGGTATCGTTACCACCATCTCTTTGCCAACCTGCTGCGCAAGCGGTTGCATGACACATATCCCGATCAAGTCTCCGGGGACAATAGGCGGGCCAGTGTGTGGTATGAAAGCCAGGGCGCGATCCACGAGGCGGTTATGCATGCCCACGCGGCGGGCGACGAGGATCGGGTGGTCTATCTCATAGAACGATACGCCGGGCAAGCCCTCATGCAGGGCGAATTTATGCGCGTTGGCCGCTGGATAGAAGCTTTGCCCGAAGAGACCATTCGCGCCCGGCCGCTCCTCTGCTTGGTGCGTGCCTGGACCTTGATCCCCTATCCTGACACAAGAGACCATGCGGTTTTCTGGCTGGAACGGGGGCTTACCCTATCGGCAGCGGATCCGCATCCCGTCCACGGTTTGGACGGCACGACGCGCACCGATCACGAGATCATCCGTCAGAATGCGCTTTTGTTTCGCGTTAACCTTGCGATCGCGCAGAAAGCTGATCCGGAGGAGCTTATTGACCTCTGCATGGAGGCGTTAGAGGGTCTGCCGGAAGAGGCCGCGTTTGAACGCAGCGGCGTTACCTTTTACCTAGCCCAAGCCTACCAACAATTGCACGACGGTGAAGCTGCAACACGGACGCTTGCGCAAGCCAGGCAACTCGGGCTGGCGGCAGAGGGACATAGCATCGCGTTGGCCGCAGCCGGGCTCCAGGCGATATACGCCTGGGATCGGGGAGACTTGCACGCCGTCGCCGAAATCTGCCGGGAGGCCATAAGTACGCTTATCCAGCCTACCAGTTTGGTAGGCCCTACCGAGCAGGTGGGTGAACCTGTACATCCCTACGCGTGCCTGGTTTATGTGTACTTGGGCCGGACACTCACCGCGTGGAATCAATTGGAAGAAGCGGAACCCCTTCTTATCCGGGGGGTGAAGCTGGCAGAACATGTCTTTGAGTCGGGCTCGCAGGTTGATGGCTGCCGCGACCTGGCACGTCTGTACTGGATGCAAGGGGATTTCCAGCGGGCACACACCTGGATGGACAAAGCAGTGCATGCGTGTTCCTGGGATCCGGACTACCTCCATGCCCTACGGGCCCGTATCTGGCTGGCGCAGGCTCAGGATGATCCGGGCTGGCTGGACAAAGCCATTCAATGGGCTGATGAACGTACTCTGGTGAACCCGGGAGACTATAGTTGGGAGTTACAGAGTCTGATCCGGGTGCGCATCGCCCAGTATCGCGCCTACGGCAAACCGGATTTGCTGCCGGTTCTGGCCGTGCTTGATGGGCACGTTGCGGCTCCGCCAACGAAATCGAGTGGGTGGCAGGTCGAGGTGATGCTGCTCAAAGCGCTCCTTCTCCAGGCGCTGGGACGGATTGAGGAGGCTATACCCTCACTGGCCCACGCGCTCGCCGTTGCCCAAACGACAGGGCGCGTTTTGGACTTTCTCGAGCACGGCCCACCTATGGTCGATCTTTTGCACGATGCAATGCGCCGGAACGTCGAGACGGATTACGCGCGCCGGATCCTGGCTGCATTCGACATGCGCGACCGCGCTGAAATGCGCGGCCTTGCAGGAGCACGCCAGACGCAGCAGCCATCGGCAGAAGCGCGCCCCTCAGCGCAAACCGCCCTTGTTGAGCCTCTGACTGAACGTGAACTGCAGGTGCTGCGTTTGTTGAACAGCACCTTATCGCAGCACGAGATTGCCGACCAGCTTTACCTCTCGATCAACACAGTTCGCACCCACTGCAAGCACATCTATGCCAAGCTCGATGTCCACAGCAGGATCGAAGCGACCGACCGTGCGGAGGCCTTGGGCCTGCTGTAGTTTCCTTCTGAGGTGCAACGCGCTTTTACGTTTACCAAGAGGGCCGACAACGTCAAAGTCTGCTCGCTCCTTAGGGTTTGTACAGAAACAATTTCCCGCTCGGGCCGGTCTCCAGACCGTGTCCGCCCACGCCTGGACTTGCGGTGGCGCGGTCGGAGATCGGCCACAGCCTTTCGGGAAGTTATCCTTTTACGAACCCTTAGCTCAAGTGCGTTGCACCTTAACTGATTCCTCATCCTAGGATGAGGAATTCGTCTTTGTATGGCCTTCTAATATCACCCCATTCAATCATCCATGCATGTGATGACAACTCATCCATCTGATTGATATCCTATATGCATCCGGCGAATACAGAGAGACCGACACGATGTCCAACAACCGTGAGCTTGACAGACCGGTAATCTTCGAGATCAGGATATCGGGCAGGCTCGATTCACAGGAGGATTTCAAATGACGACGAAAGATTTTCAGCTTGCGGAGCAGCCGTGGCTAGCGCTTTTGATTGTTATGGCGGCCATACCGATCATGCAGGTGTTTGTCGGGGTGGTAGTCATCGGTCTATTCAAACAGCCTCGCGATGCGCCGATGACCCAGTTCATCGTGGCCACACTGGCACATATCCTGGTGCTGTTTGTGCTGGTCCCGTTTGTACTCGGGCTGCCGGCGGGAAAGCGCTCATTCACTGCCTATATGGACGCAATTCGCTTGAACCGCGTGCGGCCCTTTCGTCGGCTGTTGCTGCTGGGATTGTCTTGTTACCTCATCCTTGCTCTCTGCCAGGCATCTGGCGTCCTTGTCTACAGGATCCTTGAAGGCAAAGCCGTCACCTGGCCGTTTGTGCGTGGTATCCTGGATCTGTCTGGCGATCTACCCCCTAAATCCTGGAACCTCTTGGTCGCGTTTCCTACCATTTTCGAAGAGGTTGCCTTTCGGGGTGTGCTCTTGAGCCTGTTCCTGGCCCACTATCCAAAATCAACGGCGGTGATTGTGACTGCCCTCAGCTTTGGTGCGATCCACATACTTAATCTGGGAGCAGGCTTAGAACCGGCCTGGGTACTTGGACAGGCCGTCTGGGCAGCTATTCTAGGGGGGTTCTACGGGGTTCTTGTTCTCAAGTCGGGCAGCCTGTGGCCGGCTATGGTCGTTCATTACCTGAGCAATCTGTTCGTCGGGTCACTCACAGCGTACTTGCAGGCCTCTGCGTCCATTCAGACTCAGGCGATCTATGGCGTCATCTTTTCTTTTGGGCTTGTTCCGACCACGCTGATGATCCTTTGGGTACTCTTATTCACCAAGGTTTGGCCGTTAGTGAAAAATTGAGGTAAACGTCAATGAATACGTTTTAAATCTGGCAAGTGCGTTGCACCTTTTTGATGATTGGGGAGGTCGAGTTATGAATACACCGAAGGCACAGTTTGCTATTCAGACGCAGTCGCTCAGCAAAACCTACCGCGGTCACGGCAACAGTCGCGATTCCGGGGCGGCGCACCACGATGGCGGTAATGCCCCCGGAGAGACACAGCACGGTCTCAACAACGCCCCTGTGGAGGCGCTCAAGGGTCTGGACCTGACTGTACGCCCCGGCGAAGTGTTCGGCCTGCTCGGACCAAACGGCGCCGGCAAGACCACGCTCGTGCGCATCCTGGCCACTTTGCTGCGCGCCACCGAAGGGCGCGCCTGGGTGGGTGGCTATGACGTCATCCAGGACGAGCAGGAGGTGCGGCGCATCATCGGCTATGCCGGGCAGGACTCGGAGCGCTCGGCCTACTTTCGGCTGACGGTGCGTGAAAACCTGCTCTACTTTGCCCATGCCCTGCGCGGCATCCCTTTGCGCACCGCCCGCGAACGCATCGCCGAAGTCGCTGCCGGGGTCGGCTTTGACGATCAACTCGGCGCGGAGTTCATCACCCTCTCCGGTGGCCAGAAGCAACTGGTTGTCGTCATGCGCGCGCTGCTGCACCGGCCGCGGGTGGTGTTTATGGACGAGCCATCCAAGAGCCTCGATCCGCTGACGGCTGAGCGGGTGCGCACTTTCCTGACCGACTATGCACGCCGCCACGAGATGACCATCCTACTCACCACGCACAACATGGGTGAAGCGGAACGAATCTGCGACCGGCTGGGGTTCATCAATCAGGGGCGCTTACAGTTCGTGGGCACGCCGCGCGAGTTCCGGCGCTCGGTGAGTGTGCAAGAGACGGTTGAGGTATCAGGGGCAGATCAGGATGGGTTAGCGCAACGGTTGCAGCAGTTGCCAGGTGTTAGCTACGCGACGCACAATGGCGCTCTGCGCCTGTATGCGAACGATGGATTCTCGCTGTTGCGTGACGTGGTGTCGGTCCTCGACCATGCCGGCGTCAAGGCGACGGTCAGTATGGTCGAACCGTCTCTGGAAGATGCCTTTAGCATCTTCGTCAATCACACATAAGGTGCAATGCACTTGGCTGATTTGACCAGAGATCTGGTTACAGATCAGTTTCTTGTGTGTAAACTCAAGTGCGTTGCACCTGCATAACTGGGAGGTAGGGCATGGTAAGTGATAGAGGGTGGGCAAATACCGGCAGATTGTTTTATATGGCTCTCTGGCGCGAGTGGCTGACGCTGAAGCGCTACAAGGTCAATTTTATCTTTGAACTGTTCGGCAGCGCACTCTTTGGCCTGGGTATGCTCCTCTTTGCCCTGGCCTTTGATGCCGCATTGCTGGAAAGGACATTGGGCACGACGAACTGGGTGTCGTTCATGATCTTTGGTGTGGCCTACCAGAGCTGGCAGAGCGTTGCGTTGTGGGGTGCCGCCGATATGTTTCGCAGCGAACTGGGATCGGGACAGATTGACTATACCTTTACATGTCCTTTTTCCCGCTACGGCTACATGATCTGCAACGTCGCCGCTATGGCCGTGCGCAGCAGCCTCTTCTTCATCCCTATGTTTGCTGTTGGGCTGTGGTTCACGCGCGAGACCCTGACGTTGCCGGGATTGCTGCTGGGCCTGTTGGCGACCGCGCTGTCGGTCGGTGCGCTGGCGCAGATGGGCGCTTGCTTTGCCGCGCTGGTGTTGCGGCACCAGCAAGTGTCGGCCATCTTCGGGCTGTTCAACTTTGCCTTCCAGATGATGACCGGCATGTTTGTCCCTTTGCAGATCATGCCTGCATCGCTGCGCATCATCGGCATCGTCGCATTGCCGCAGAGCTTTGGTATGGATCTGCTGCGCCATCACGTTATGGGCACGCGGACAGTGCTTGCTCTGCCCTATGAATGGGCGATCCTGCTCGGTCAGGTTGTGGTCTACGGCCTCCTGGCTCAACTCACCGTGCGCCGCCTGGAGCGTGCCGCTCGCGACCAGGGCTTGCATTATTTGTAGGTAGAAACGGCTGTCGCTTTTCGTATACGCGTGTTCGCCAGAATTCCGTTGTACTCGCAGAAGAAGTGTGAAAAAGAACCGGAGGTTGTTTCCTCTGGTTTTTTTTTGTTGCACCGATTCGGATTCCGTGCTATACTGATTTGTGTAGTTTGTAGGTTGGAGATAGTACATCGGTTTGTGCTTGCCAGGGATCGTCAGATCCCGGCGTTGTGCGCAAGAATCGCGGATCTGGCGATCCGCTCTGAGCAT
>JAFGSL010000539.1 GCA_016934645.1 Anaerolineae bacterium | reverse complement strand
TAGTTCGCGTTTCTGAAGGTGTTTTTACCCCATCACTCATTCGTTTTACCTCAACGTGATGCGTGAAGCGTGATACGTGAGGAAAAATCACGCATCACGTATCACGCATTACGCCAGCACTTCCTCTAAGCCGGTTTGCAGTAGATGATAAAAGTGCGAGTTGTGGTCCAACGCCAGTTTTGCACGGTCGCCGTGTTCCAACACGCGGCCTTGCTCCAGGATCAGCACTTCGTCGGCGCGGTGGACGGTCCCCAGACGGTGCGCGATGATGATAGCAGTACGGTTCCGCAAGAGTTTATCCACGGCGCGCTCAATGCGCTGCTCGGTCGCCGGATCGAGCCGCGACGAGGCCTCATCCAGGATGACCAAGCCCGGATCGCGCAGGAAGACGCGCGCGAACGCGAGCAACTGCGCTTCCCCCGCCGAGAGGCTTTGTCCCCCGGCCTCGATCTGCGAATCCAGCCCATTAGGCAACGCGGCGTACCATTCACTCAATTCCAGGTCAGCGATGACGGCGCGAATCCGGTCATCTGGGATGGCGGGATCGAAGAAGGTGAGGTTGTCGCGCACGCTGGCTTGGAACAACTGCACATCCTGTGTCACCATCGCCACGCGGTGACGCAGCATTTCCAGTGTCGGCTGGCGTACGTCCACATCGCCAAGACTGATCGCGCCTGCGCCGGGATCGTACAGGCGAAAGACCAGCCGCGCCAGCGTCGTCTTGCCGCTGCCAGTGCGCCCCAGCACACCCAGCACTTTGCCCGGTTCCAGGCGAAAGGAGATGGCGCTCAACACCGGATCGTCGGTAACGTAGGCGAACTCCACGTCATCAAACGCGAGCGCCAGTGCACCGGCGGTGATTTCCGCGCCCGGCCCGTCCTCGATCTCGCGCGGGATGCGCTGCAACTCGCTCAAGCGCTCCACGCTGGCACCGATGGCCTGGAATTCACGAATTTGGTGGTAGAGTTCCCATATCGGCTGCGCCAGCAACTTCGCGTAGCTGATGAGAAGGTAAACCGTCCCGATGGTGACGGTGCCGCCACCATAGAGGTAGTAGCCCGCGACCATCACGGTGATATTCACCAGGGTCAGCAAAGAGCTTCCGGTCAGCCCCATTAGCCATTCTTTCTGCGAAGCTTTGTACGCATGGCGTAGGATGACCGTCTGGAAACGCGAGAGTTCGCTCAGTACGAAGCTCACCGCCCCGCTCGAACGGATGTCCTCTGCGCCGTTAAGCTGCTCTTCGATGAAGCCAAACAAGTCTGCAGAGGCCTGCCGCCTCGCCTTCTGGTGGGGCACGGCGAGGCTGCGCACACGGTTCAGCGCCCAAAGGGTGAGCGCAGCAAAAGCCGCGAACGCCACACTCAGGCGCCAATCCTCGAAGGCCAGAACGATGAGGATGCCGATCAGCAAGAACACGTTGCCGAGGATAATAATCACAAAACGCGAGAAGAACGCGGCAATCTGCGACACGTCGCCATCGATGCGCTCGATCAACTCACCGGGCGTCTTCTCATTGTGGAAGCGCATATCCAGGTCAAGGCAGCGCCGTAACAGCGACACACGCAGCGTGTTGGTCGCCGTCCACGCCACGTTCTCACCTGTGTAGGTCGCGCTTACTGCGATGACTTGCTGCACCAAGGCAATAACGACAAACGCCAGCGCCGCATAGAGCAAATTCTCGACGCTTTCGCCGCTCTGTGCCGCATCGATGAAATGCCGCACGATCTGCGGGTTAATGAGTTGCAACCCGATGTTGCTCAGCAGTAAAACCGCCAGCAGCGCAAAGCGCGCCTTCTGCGGCTTGATGTGGTCGGCCAGCAAGGCCCGGTAGTTTTGGAGGGGTAGCTTCATGGGCGGAATCGAGAAACAGGAGCGCCTTCTTAGACCAACGACAAAGTGAAATAGAAACGACTGCCCTGGCCGACGGTGCTCTGAACACCAACATACCCGCCAAGTTTATCGACAATTCTCTGCACAATGGACAGCCCTAGTCCGTGGCCTTCAGTGCGCACTTGGTCAAGACGCACAAAGGGCGTGAAAAGATGTTGCTGTTGCTCCGGCGTCAGCCCCATACCGTTATCCTGGACCCAGAAACACGCATAATCCGAATCGTCGGTAGCCAGTGGGGCATCAAATCCAAGCTCCAGAGTGGGCGGCACATCTTCGTTAGGACGACCGCCGTATTTGATCGCATTACTCAGGTAGTTGACCCATACCTCTTCGATCCACGGAGCATACCCTTTCACAACGGGCCACGCTTCAGGCGAGACAACCTGTGCGCCGCTTTGTTCAATCATATTGCTGACTCGCTCAAGAGATTCGGCCACCACCTTCGCCATCTCTACTGGCCTGAGTTGCACATTCGACTGGCGCGCACCGGCTAACAGCAGCAACGCGTCGATGATATTGCTCATCTGTCGTCCTTTGATCGCAATCGCTCGCAGGTATTTGCGAAACACAGGTTCGGGCAAGGAGGCAAAATCGTATTCCAACATTTCTGTCGATCCCACGATGATGCTCAGCGGATTCTTGAGGTCATGCGCCACCGTGTGCGCAAAAGCATCCAATTCGCTGATGAGCTGTTCGCGCTCCCTTTCTGCCCGGCGACGTTCTGTGATATCCCGAAAGACCAGAACCAAGCCGGTGATGTTACCCCGGTCATCCTTGATGGGCGCGCTACTGTCGTCAATGAGAATCGGCGCTCCCGAACGCGGAATCAGCACTGTATCAGTTGTATTCGTTAAGTCCGCATATCGATATACCCTAGCGCCTGGCGCTTCGCCTTGCCCTGGATCTGATTCGTTCTTAGTGCGGAACACCTGAGTCAATTTCCGACCGACAGCTTCGGCTTGCTCCCATCCCGTCAACATTTCAGCAAGTGGATTCATAAATTTGACGCGACCATCCGCGTCAGTCGCGATAACGGCATCACCGATGCTACGTAACGTTGCGGAAAACCACTGTTCGCTCTCCTTGAGACGCTTATCCATCTGGTGCCTATACAGCGCCATCTCAATGCTCGTCAGCAGATCATGCTCCTCAAACGGTTTGAGGATGTAACCAAAAGGCCCTATCAGTTTTGCGCGTTGGAGTGTGGCTTGATCGGCATAAGCGGTAACAAAGATCACAGGAATGTCGAAACGCTCACGGATATGGCGCGCAGCCTCAATACCGTCCATCTCCCCCTTGAGCATAACGTCCATCAACACCAAATCAGGTTGTAGCGACTCAGCCAGCGTAATAGCATCCTCCCCCGTCGCCGACGTACCGACGACGTTGTAATCGAGAGCCTCCAAAATGTGCTGTTCGTCTCGCGCAACGATGACTTGGTCTTCGACGATCAAGATCTTGACTGCACTCACGTCAACCTCCGCTATACTCAGTAGATCGCAATCAAAGGCCTCCAGGAATAGAAATGACCAGGGATAAACCTAAGCGCTGTTTGACCATT
>JAFGSL010000538.1 GCA_016934645.1 Anaerolineae bacterium | reverse complement strand
CGCCTGCGGAGCAAGGGGCACGGATTCATTTCCCCAATCACCCCGCAAACCCTGCGCGATGCGATGCGGCGATTGCAGGGTGGCGGCGTTGTTATCACCGGCGTTGACCGTCCTGTTGGCGAGGGCGACGAACCGGTGGAATTCTTCGGCGCTACGGCATATCTGCCCACCGGCTACATCCGCATTCCCTTGATTACCGACTGCCTGGTGATGACCGTATCGTTTATCTACCAGGATGGCGTATACTGGATTATGGGCAATCCACCTATGGAAATGGTGCGCACCGGCGACCGGCGACGTGATCAGGAAATCAATCTGCGCCGTATCCTGAGTCAAATCGAAGGCTTCATCCGGCGTGCCCCAGATCAATGGATGATGTTTATTCCCGTTTGGAGAGACAGGAGTTAAAGGGCAGGCGTCAAAACAACCTCTGTTCGCAAGCCCTCGAAAAATATGCCAAAACTCAAACAACTCGATGTACAAGGCTTCAAATCATTTGCCGATTCCCTGAAGTTTCTTTACCCCACCGGCATTACCGCCATTGTTGGGCCGAATGGCAGTGGCAAAAGCAACGTGGCAGACGCGATCCGCTGGGTGCTGGGCGAACAACGGATGACGGCTATCCGTGGCCACACCGGCGAGGACATGATTTTTGCCGGGAGCAAAAAACGCGCGCGCGCCGGAATGGCCCGCGCCGCCATCACCTTTGACAACAGTGACGGCTGGCTACAAGTCGACTTCGCTGAAGTTACCATTGAGCGTCGCACGTATCGCGACGGCAAAACCGACTACATGCTCAATGGCAACAAAGTCCGGCTGATGGACCTGCGCGATTTGCTGGATCGCGCGGGGCTTGGGCGTGACGCTTACCTCATCATCGGGCAAGGATTGGTTGACCACGTTCTCTCCCTGCGTCCTAAGGAGCGGCTGACCCTGTTCGAGCAGGCGGCAGGGATCGCCCCCTACCGCACGCGCCGGGAGGAAGCCGCCAAACGTATGGAGCAGACCCACCACAACCTGGAACGTGTCTACGACATCGTCGGCGAGCTTGAACCACGCCTGCGCCGTCTCAAACGCCAGGCGACGCGCGCCGAACAACACGCTGAACTGACACAAGAACTCAACGTCACCTTGCGCACATGGTATGGATACACCTGGGGACGCGCCGTCGCCGATCTCGAACAGGCTCGTCAACGCGTGGCATATCGCGAGGAGCGCGCTTTGCAACGTTTACAAGCGACCGAAGCGATTACCGAAAGCATCGTCGACCTACGCCATCAGATTGCCGAAGTACGCACACGTCTGGCAGATCTGCACCGCGAGAGTGGTGCGCAACATACAGAAGCAGAACGCCAACAACGTGAATTGGCCGTAGCGCGCGAGCGCCGTCGTCAATTGCTGGAACGCCAGGAGGAAAGCCAGGCCAACCTCGAGCCATTGCGCTCGGCCTTAGAAGCTGAAACGCAGGAAGTATCCGCGTTACATGCAGACCTCGATACATCCGCTGCGCAGCTACGCGAGACCCAGGTCCGCCTGGCCGAGGCCGAAGCTGCACAGCGGGACGTGGAGAAACGACGTGAGGCCGTGCTCCACCACCAGGGGCAAGCGCAGGCTCGCGCACTGGAAAGCCGGCATCGCCTGGCGGATCGCCAGAGCCGCCTGGAACAAATCACCGAGCGATTGGAACAGCTCTCACAGCGCGTAGCAGAATTGGAAACAGCGCTTGCCGACGCAACCCGGCGCCGGCGCGCTCAACAAACCACAGTTGAGCAAGCGCGCCGCGCCCTGGAACAGGCAGAAGTCGAGGCACACTTGGTTCGGACCGAGGTCGAAAACCTGGAAACCTCGTTGAGCGACGCGCGTGCCACAAGCGAGCGACTGCGCCGTGAGCGAGGGCTTCAACAGGCAGAACTTCAGCGAATCACCGCGCGTTTGGAGGCCTTAGAGCGTCTTCACACCGAGGGCGCAGGGCTTTACGCGGGCGTGCGCGCCGTGCTCCAGGCAACCGGCGAGGGCAAACTGCACGGGCTGCCCGGTACAGTGGCGTCACTCGTGCGTGTTCCGCCGCACCTGGATCGAGCCATTGAAACGGCCTTGGGCACTCAAGTGCAAAACGTCATCGCCGACCGGTGGGACGATGCGCAAGCCGCCATCGAATGGCTCAAACAGCAGAGGGCCGGTCGTGCGACCTTTCTCCCCCTGAATACCTTGCGTCCCCCTGCCATCTTGGAGATCCCCAAGAATGCCAATGGCGGCATTGTGGGTGTGGCATCGTCACTGGTTGACTATGACGCGCGCTATCACCCCGCCATCGTGTTGCTCCTGGGGCGTACCGCGATCGCGGAAAGTCTGGATGCAGCACGGAACCTCTATCGCCAACTGCAAGGGAGCTTCCGCATCGTCACATTGGATGGGGAAATTGTGCGCTCCGGCGGCGCTGTGACCGGCGGCGAAGAGACCAGATCGCGTGGGGGATTGTTGGCCCGCGAGCGCGAGCGCCGTGAGCTTCCCGAACAAGCCGCAGCATTGGAAAACGAAGCGCGTGACCTGGACGCGGCCCTCAGAGCTAAAGATGCCGAGGTTCAGACCTTGACACAGGCGGCAAAGGACGCGGCTGACCAGCGCCGCGAGGCTGATCAACGTCGCCAGCAAGCCAACCATGCCCTAGAAAACGAAGTACGCACTTTGGACAAACTCATCCAGGGAACTGAGTGGCAGCGCAATTTGCGGGACGAGGTCGAGCAGGAACAAGAACGCCTGGCAACAAGCCAACAACGCCTGGAGCAGGAACGCACCGAAGCCGAAACAGCGCTGGTCGAGGCCGAGGCCCAACTCGCAGATGCGGCGCGTGAGTTGGAAGCCCTTTCCGACGACGAAACCGCCCGCATTACGGCAGAACTTCGCACACAGGCAGCACTGGCGGAACAGGTGCACCACAATCATTGCGTGTTGGCCGAAACCCAACAACGAGAGGCACACCGTTTGGAAACGCAAATCATTGCCCAAGAACACCGCATCCGTTCATTAGGCGGTGAGTTAACAGCATTAGAGAGCCAGCTCAGTACGCTTCAAAGCCGTTATGATGAAGTTCGCACTGCGGCTGAGACCCTTTCCACCCAGATTCCGCCTCTTGAGAAACAATTGGCTGAAATGGAGCGGGCAGTGGAGCAACATGAAGTGCGAGAGCGTGAATCCCGTCGCCTGCTGCGAGAGGTGGAACAGCGACTCTCCCAGGCTGAAGTGGAAGCCAATCGCCGCGAAGACCACGTGCAAGCCCTACACCGCGAAATCGAAGAAACGTTGGGCATCGTGGTAGGTGACCTGCCAGAAACGCTGTCCGCCCAGCAACCACTGCCGCTAGACGCTATCGTTGCGCCGCTGCCCGTCGTCAAAGAACTGCCAGAAGGATTAGAACGGCAAATTCGTGACTTGCGCACGCAAATTCGTCGTCTGGAGCCGGTGAATCTGGCGGCAAAAGAGGAGTATGACGAGGT
>JAFGSL010000537.1 GCA_016934645.1 Anaerolineae bacterium | reverse complement strand
GAGGAGATCGTCATCCCGCCGAGGTTGGCGATGGGGATGCGCATGTGCGCGGTGATCAACAGTTCGGCGGCGCTGGCCGAGCCGGGATCTGGCGATCCTTCCGGATAGTAGAGGACGAAGGCGCGGTTGATGAACGTGGTGTTGTCCTCTTGCCCCACCACGTTGCCTGAAAAAGTCAACGTGTGTGTTTGACCATGCGCCAATGAGGCGATGCTCCAACTGATCTCGCGGGTGGCGGTGATGGTCTCCTCGATCCCGATCTGGTCGAGGTAGGTGATCGTCTCGTAGTTGAATTCCCAGGATGTGCTGCCTGCTATGACGATGTCAGCCAGAGCGTCGCGCGGGAGAATGTCTACCACGTTGATGTCGTTAAGCGCCACTCCACTGGTGTTGGAAAGCATAATCGTGTAGGTGATGCGGTCGCCGTTGTAGATGTGTTCGGCGTCGAGGCCGTTATCTCCTGTATCCGCCGCTTGCAGGATGACGACGCCCGCCATCGTGGTATATGGCGCGGGGCGGCCCAGCAAATCCAGCAGCCACGCCGGATGCCGCACTTGCGGCCCGATGAGCATAGGCGTCTGTGCACCGTCTGGATCGGGCGGCTCCTGTGCATACACACTCTGCGACTCTTGTGCATATAGACTCTGCAACCCCGTCCCCGGGGTCGCGCTGGCGGCGTGTACTGGTTCTAGCACCGGCATTACCAGCGCCGCAATGAGTGTGCTGGCGCAGAACAAATGCCATAGCCACAATAAACGGACCTTGCGCTTCATCATTTTTGTTCTCCCTTGCTAACAACCACGAGTCCACAGGCATGTTCACGAACCGGAACCAGAATTCGTGTAGCTTCGTGGTTAAAGAAAGCCTGCCCCGACGTTATAAGATGGGCAGGCCAATACGCACAACCTCGTAGAAACCCTTTCACCATAGCCTCAACGGATCGAATGGATCAAACGGGAAAATATTCGCTTATCCCGTTGACTCCGTTGAGAAAATCCTCGTTGCGATTATGGCGTGGGTGTTGGACAAGGCTCGGTATACCAGATGTTGCTCTTATTGCTCTCTTTCATCTGGTTGTCGGCGATGTCGATGTAGACGGCGACGACGTAATAGCCCTTGCCACATACCGGAGCATCCCCATCGGTCCACACGAAGGGCGGCGCTGTTTGCGAAATCAGGCCGGAGAGCTGTAAGAAATCGTTTGGCGAATCGCCGGTGTTGCCCCGGTAGACAATGAACCCGATGATGTTGTTCCGGCTGGCCGGCGGATAATCCCACGTGATATCGATGGGCGGTGTTTGCTGCGTGCTGACAGGGCCGCGGACGTTGCTCGGTGCGGGCGGCTTCTCCATCGCCATCAGCCAGATTTGGATGTAGGCGTATACCGGACTCTGGGTTGGGTCCTGGTGATCGGCGCGGAGTTGATACTGGCCTGCCGCAGTCACGTTGACTGGCAGTTGGCCTTGCGGGCTTTGCTCGCCGTAGTTGATCTGTGTGCCGGCCTGGGTGGTAAAGTCCAAAGAGACTCTGGCGGCGTTCTCCACGATCCACGAGAGCAGGATGTTGGAACCGTACTTGACCTCGTAGGCGCGGGTGTTACCGGTGTTGCCGGTCACCGGCACGCCGATGATGACGCTGTTTGCGTCGGCGGCGGCAGCCTCGAATTTCACGATGATGGGCGCGGGCGGTGGCGGCGTTGGGGTAGGGGGCGGGTCTTTGGCCGTCAGTTGAATCATCTTCGAGGCTTTGATATCGCCTTCGTAATAGGCTTTGAGGATGAAGAAGGCATCATCGCTGATGACAATCGGCAGCCGGCCGTTGGGCGCGAGGTTGCTGACCGTTCCCATAACGGCGCTTTCGATTTCGATGTTGGTGGTATCACCCGTGACGGACCACACCAGCGTCACATCTTTGGCCGTCCCGCGATAGAAGTCGCCGGTATACGTGCCCTCGAACAATTCGATCCGCACCGGTACCGGCGGCAGCGTCGGCGTGGGCGCCGGTCTGACGATGACGCGGATCACGATGCTGCTGACGACGCTCTTCTCAATGTCGCCGTCTTTGTAGAAGGCCGTCAGGCGGTAGTCGGTGGTCTCAGGCGGACGGTGTAACGTGCTGCCCATCGGCGGGAAATCCCCCGGCACGTTGGTGATGTTCACTTTCGTGGCGTTGGGCACTTCCCACTCGATCGTCACCGCTTCGCCTGCCGTAATCTCCAGGGGACGCACGGTGAACCGCTGCGGCACGGGCACAGGCACAGGCGTCGGTGTGGGCGTGACGACGAACACGGTCAGGCCTTCCTCCGGCGCGGGTGCGCCCGCACCGGTGTAGCGATTCCGCGCGATCAGTTTGTAGGCCGTGCTGACTTGCGGCGAAAGGTTGCGGTTGGCCGTGTGCTCCGTCGTCGGCAGAATTTGCGGTTCGCTGTTGATGTCGAATTCAACCTCTTCGGCGTATATCACCGCCCATCGCAGATTGATCGGATCGCCCTGGAAGACGCGATACGACGTCACATCCAGTTGTTCGCGGTAGCCTTCGAGGCTGAAGAACTGGATGATGGGATAGATCGGCTGTACGTGGATGCGCACATCTTCGGTATCCACGATGAGCGGCTTGAACGTCGGCGGGAAGAAGGGATCGAGCAACGGAAAGAGAATGCTCTCAGCCCGCAGGGTGTAGATGCCGGAGAAAAGCGGCGTGATGCGCGTCTGTCCGCTGCGCGCCCGGTTGGTGTCCACCGGCGGATTTTGCGATTCTGCCGGGGAAAGACTCACGTTGGTCGACAACGCCGACGCCCGCCATGCCAGCGTCACCGCGTCGCCAGAAGTAATTGTCGCAGTCTGTTCGCCGTTGGCTAACAGCGATTGCGCGTTGGGCCGCAGAAGCAACACGGTCAACAGCGCCAGCGTGAACATGAGCAGCAGCAGCAAGAATGGTCCGATGAGCGGCTTGCTTTTGAGCTGCCCCAACAGCGAGCGTGGCGCTTGATCCGTCTCCTGCATGGTGATGGTGGCCGTGTAGCTGTGGAGACGGCTGCGCACACCGAACAGCGGGCGTTTGGTCGGTGTGACGTAGAGGGGGACGGTCGCCGTCATTTCCGGCTGGATGGGGATTTGCGCCTGAACCGCCAACCGCGTGCGCTCTTCGGGCACTTCGAACTCGAAATTGCAGACGCGCTCGTCGTCTTCGGCGCTCAAGCGGAAGACGGAGGGCGTGTTGCTCTGGTTGGTGATGGGGATCGTTGCCTGGGCCGTCTGCCGCCGCCACGAGACGCGCTGCTGCCGGGGTGAAAGCTCACCCACCTTGAACGCATAGTAGGGATTCACCGTCACCGTCGCGCCCAACGTGGTGTTGCGCTCCGGGTGATTCGGCGACGTGACGACGAACGCGACGTAATACGTTCCCGCCAGGCTCGAGGGGTGGCGTGGCAGCATCACCTGCACGTACACGTTCCCGCGCTCACCCTCGTTCAGGTTGATCTGTGATGGGGCAATGGCGACCCATTCCGGGTTCAGTCCTACGACATCGACCGTGAACGAAGCCACGATGGGGCTGCCGTTGACGATGTTGATCTCGAACATCGCCGGTTGGTCCACGTTGATGAGCGCCTCGGGCGGCGTCAGCTGTGCCACGATAAACTCATCCACGTGATCGGGTTGGGGGCTGCTCAG
>JAFGSL010000536.1 GCA_016934645.1 Anaerolineae bacterium | reverse complement strand
GGGTCACCCGGCCGAGCGCGTCGTATGTGTACTCAGTCGTGCTGCCGTTGCCCAGTGTGGTCGATTTGACATGGCCGGCGTCGTCGTACGTGTACGAGGTACAGACGTTGGCATCGGTGGCGACGTTCGGCTCCTGGTTGCAGGCCGGCGCGCCGCCCGTGAAGTTCTGGAAGGTCTTTTGCAGCCGCCCCAGGTTGTCGTAGTAGCTGCGGGTAATCGTCCCCATCGGGTCGATGGCTTCCACCACCCGTCCCAGCAGGTCGTAGGTGGCCGATGTGCTGATGGGCGCCGGCCCGTCGGGGTCGGCGATGGTCTCGATAGTCTGCCCCAGCGCGTCGTAGCGAGCGGTGGTCACCCGGTCTGCCGGCAGGTCATCCTCTTCATTCTCGGTGACGGTGCGCACCGGCCGCCCGGCGGCATCGTACTCGGTGGTCGTGGTGAGGGCCAGGTCAGCGGGGTCGATGATGCTGTCAGTGACCCGCCCCAGCGCGTCGGTCTTCGTGCGCTGCGATTGGCCGGTCGGGCCGGTCACGGTCACGATGCGCCCCAGGTTGCCGTAAGCCATGCCGGTCGTCACGTTGATGTCTGGGGCAGCGGGCGCGCCAGGCTGGTAGTTGAGCACGGTCTGGGTTGTCCGTCCCAGATCGTCGAGAGTGGTTCGGGCCACGCGCGGCTCCGAGCCTGCATCGCGGGTGATGGTGGCCTCGACTTGGCGGCCCAGCTCATCGTAGGCAGCCTTGCTGACCAGGTTCCAGGCAGGGGGGACGAAAGCCGGCGGCCCGGCGTCCGCGGGGATGTCAAGCAACTCATCGATCTCGCCCACGTAGTTCGCAGCCGTCCAATCCGGCTGGCCGATGGCGTTGTAGTGTGTGACGGTGACCAGGTTGACATCAGATGCGCTGCCCGCGACTTCAGCCTGGGTCGGCAGGTCGCCGGCGGCCTCCGGGTTGTAGATGGTCGCCACCGGGTAGCCCCTGTTATCGTACAGAATACGGGTGATCAGGTTGTAGTCGGGTAGGCCCGGGTTGTAGTCCGGCAAGGTCTGATCGTCCAGGTCGAAGACCTCCACATTGTAGTTCGCCACCGTGGCCGTCACCCGGCCCAGGCCGTCATAGTAAGTGCGGGTGATGAAGTTGCGCTCGGTTGTCAGGATGAGATCGCCGCCGGGGGCGCGCTCGTAGTTGTCCACCGTGGCGTAGACGCGGCCCATCTCGTCGTAGTAGGCGCGTGTTGGCAGGTTGTAGAGGCCGCCATCCCTCTCCAGGTAATCGGTTGGGTTGCCCGGCACGCAGGCCGACCTTGTGAGGTACGGCCGGTTGATCTCATCGTAGGTGGCGCAGGCGATGACGTTACGGTCGGGCGTGTCGGGGTCGATGATCAGCGTGACCGGCGCCTCGTCCGGGCTGAGCGCGATCGAGGCGGTGAGGGCGTTGCTGTTGCCATCCGTCAGGGTGGGATCGTAGTTGCTGATCGATGCGATGACGTTGCCCGCAAGGTCGTAGGCGTTGGCCGAGACCAGGTTGTATGTCCTCTGCTGGTAGGAAGGCGGATGGTAGAAAGGCTGCTGCTCCGGCCAGGCCGCCGCGGTGGTGGTCTGGACGCGTCCGGCAGCATCGTAGGTGATGCGCGTGATCTGGTTGTACTGGGTTTCCGTGGTCGAGATTTCGAGCGTGACGACGCCTCCAACCGCATCGCCGTTCAGGTCGAAGGATTGCGATGCATCGCCGCGATAGTAATTGTCGATGGTCGCCACGACCCGCCCGGCGCCGTCATAGACGGTGCGGGTGACCAGGTTGCGGTCGGGGGAAGCGGGGTCGAAGCTCGGTGGGGTGGTGTCGCCCTCCACCAGGTCGTCGACGAAGTTCGTGACGCGGGTCTCAACCCGCCCGGCGGCATCGAAGTAGACGCGGTCGACCAGGTTGCGTCCAATCAGCAGCCCGGCGCCGATCTCATCGGCCGTCAGACTTTCGCCAAAGGGGTTGTAGTAGTTGGCGACGGTGGCATAGGCCCGGCCCAGCTTATCGCGGTAGGTGCGCGTCGAGAGGTTGTAGACGCCGCCCTTGTAGTAGTTATTCGCATTGTTGAGATCGCTGCCATCGTAGTTACTGATGACCTCGTCGGCCAGGTCGTCATCGTCGAAGTAGCGATACAGAGTCACCCGCTCAATGGGGTCGGTGGCGGTCTCCACCCGGCCCAGGGCATCGTAAGTGTAAGTGGTGATGGCATGCGCGCCCGGCACGTTGGGGTCGCTGGTGCAGTTCTCCGTCACCTTTTCCGGCAGGCCCGCGGGGGACGCATCGAGGATATCGGTGTAGGTGGTGCAGGTGGCCGTGCCGTCGGGCCGGGTGACCTCCACCAGCAGGCTCTGGCCGTTGTATTCGTAGGAGGTGACCCGGTTGGCATCGAGGGCGCTTGAGCCGTCCACGTAGTTGTCGATGCGCAAGAGCAGCACGTCTTCGTCCCAGGCACTGTTGCCAATCGGCGAGCCGGTGAGCGGGTTGGTGGCGCTGCCGTCTCCATTGTAGACGAAGCGTGTCTGCGTTTCGTCGGGGTTGGTCACCAGCGTGGGGTTGTGGCGGTCGTCGACCGTCGTGGTGGTCTCGTTGCCCTCAGCATCCTCGACGATCTCCAGGTCGGCCCCGTCGTCACTCCACGTCATGGTGGTCTCGTTGTTGTTGGGATCGATGACCGAGCTCGCGCGGAAGTTGTCCGGATCGTAGCCGTATTCGGTGACGCCGCCCGCGCCGTCGGTCACGAGACGCAGCACGCCGCCGGTGCTGTACTCGTGGATGACGCTGCCGCCCACGCCATTCTGCCCGTAATCGATGGTCGTGACGTCATTCGCCGTGTAGGTCAGCTCGACGAGGGTCTCCCCTGCGTTGTTGAACTCGCGCTCGGCCCGCCCATCGTCGTCATACTCGATGGCGACCAGCAGATCGTCGTTGGGGTCGATGCGGGCAGTCAGGAAGTGAGGGTGATCGGGGTCTTCGTATTCGTAGCCCCAGATATCCTCATTGACATCGGTGACCGTCGCCAGGTCGCCGCCGGGGCTGTAGGTGAAGCTCACCGACTGCGCCAGGTCACTGACCCACGTCCCGTCGCTCTGGACGACGGCTGTCCGCACCTCGTCCAGCTGGGGCGGGTCTTCATCGTTGTAGCCAAAGAACAACGCCCGCAGCGAATCGGGGGAGTAGACCTCGGTGAGCAGGCCGGCGGCATCGTACCTGAGTATCAACTCGTGCCCCATGCCGTCATCGATGCGCTGGAGCACCCCTTCCTCATCGAATGTGTAGCCGATATCGGCGGTGCTGCGGTAGACAAACTCGCCGGCGGTGGCGTTGTAGGTGAGCGTCCCGCCCACGCCGGGCTCCGGGTCGAAGGTGCCATCGCCGTTATCGGTAAAGCCCAGCCGGTTCCCACCGGCGGTGTACAGCTCGACGCGGGTATCGGGCGCGGTGGGGAGAATGAGATGCACCTCGTAATTGTGGTTCCAGCCGGGGCTGAGCGCGCCTGCTGCCAGATCGCCATCAGCCACGGCGCGGGCGTTGACGCTCGAATAGCTGCGCTCGAAAGAAAGCGCCCCGGCCAGTGTCGGGATGGAGAGGTCAACCTCGTAATCGGTGAGCTTGCCGGTGCGGGTGTTGATCGGGTCGGCGCCCACCTGCCCCTGGGTGTAGGCGCCGTAATTGTCGAAGTTGTAGTCGGCTTCGCGGACGCCGGCGGTTTGGCCGGAGGGGAGGGGTGGGAAGGGTTGAATGCCCGACCCAGATAGGTCGTATTGCCATAGATCGTTTAGAAAACTTTCATCGCCAGTGCTGTCGAAACCAAGTCCACCAAAGAGCCAGAAGTGATCTTCCACATCCATCCAGGAGACACTTCCGAAGAGTCGCGCACCTGGCACGTTGTAAAGAGAAGGCATCTTCTTTGTACCATAAACGCCGATCTGCGCGCACCCATTCCATCCACTGACCCACGTCCAATTTTCTCCATCATACTTCCACAGATCATTCAGTTCACAGCGGCCACCAGGAGGAGAATCGTCATTGACAGTTCCTAAGCCCCCAAAGAGCCACAAGTGTCCCATCGCATCCACCCAAGAGACACTATCGAACCGGCTACCTGGTGTGTTGATGGAGGAAGGCACGCCCTTGGCACCATAGTTGGCAGGCTGATCGGCGATTTTTGACCCGCTGACCCAGGTCCAGTTGACCCCATCGTACTTCCACAGGTCGTCCAAAAGTCCCTCGTGCCCCACACTATCGAAACCAAGGCCACCAAAGAGCCAGAAATGACCCTCCGCATCTGTCCACGAGACACTGTTGTAACGAGCGCCCGGCACGTTCTCGGAAGGATCGCTGTCCTCGTAGACGCCAGGCTGCTCACCGACGCCCGACCCGCTGACCCACATCCAGTTGACCCCATCGTATTTCCACAGGTCATTCAAGCTCACACTGCAGGGACCGGAATTGTCGCAGCCCCGTCCTCCAAAGAGCCAGAAATGGCCCTTTGCATCCATCCACGAGACGCTACCCGTCCGTGCGCCAGGCACGTTGTTGGGATGTGCTACCCCTTTACTGCCATAAATGCCACGTTGACCGCCAATCTTCGAGCCGCTGACCCAGGTCCAGGTCAAATTGTCTCTATTAAACTTCCATAGATCATTTAGATAGGGATAGCTAAGGGCAGGGGGAGGGTTACGACTGTCTTTTCCTTCTCCACCAAAGAGCCACAGATTCCCTTCCGCATCAATCCAGGAAGCACTCTCCCATCGAGCGCCTGGCATATTCTTGGAGGGATCGCCGTCCTCATAGATCCCAGGCTGATCTTTGATGTCCGTCCCACTGACCCAGGTCCAGTTGCCCCCATCGTATTCCCACAGGTCGTTCATTGTCGGCACTATCCAACCTACGTTGTTGGAATCGCCTCCTCCAAAAAGCCACAGGTGTCCGCGCGTGTCCGTCCACGTAACACTACTCATTCGCGCACCTGGCACATTGGCAGGGTGAGGGATCCCTTTTGTGCCATAGACGCTGGGCTGATCAGCAACATCTGAGCCACTGACCCATGTCCAGGTATTCGATACATACTCGTTGGCGGGCGAGCCGGTATGGTAACGAGCCAATGCGAGATCACCTTCGGCGTAGCCCGCGACGACGAGCTTCCCATCTGATTGGAGAGCAATGCCATGAGCGCCGTCATAAACTGAGTTAACATCAGTGGTAACGATACCACTGTTAGCAAAAGTGGTATCGAGCGAACCATCAGAATTATAACGGCTCACCATAATGTCAGAATCATTTACAAAGTCTGCGACGATTCCGGCGATCAAGATTTTGTCATCCGACTGAAGCACAATGTCACGAGGCCAAACCCATAGTGCTGTCCCAAAATCAGTGATCACTGTCCCGTTTGTGCCAAAGGACGCATCGAGTGCCCCATCAGTGTTGTAACGCGCCAACGCTATATCGTAGCTTTCGGCATAACCACCACAAGGCCCAACAGCGATGATTTTACCGTCACCCTGCAGAACAATGGCCTCAATACCGGCAGTAGACGACACACCACCTGGGTTGAAGTCGGTAGTGACAATACCATTAGTGCCAAAAGTTGTATCCAAACGCCCGTATGGAGTGTAACGGTACAAGATGAATTGACCACCGGAGTTGAGAAGATCCTTTTCTCCACCAGCGACGATTTTACCGTCGGGCTGGATAGCTATGCTGGTGATATTATTGGTCTCTTCGATATCGGTGATCGCGATGCCGCCGGAGCCAAAAAAGGTATCTAGCGACCCATTGGCGTTGTAACGAACCACTATTGCTCTGTCACCATCCTCATTGCTGGAAGAACCAGCCACCACAATCTTGCCATTCGACTGGAAGGCAACCGCATTAGCTTTTTCCCCAGCGCTGGTGGTGACAATGCCATCAACGCCAAAAGAAGTATCAAGCGTCCCATCAGTATTATAGCGAACCACCATAAAAGATGAATCCTGTGGAGACATATAGTCTCCAGCAACGATGATCTTACCGTCCTGCTGAATAGCAATTGCATGGGCGACATTATACCCTGGCTGAAAAGTGGTGATGGCTATACCATCGATGTCGAAAGTGGTATCGAGCGTCCCATCAGTGTTATAGCGTGCCACTGCAAAGCTAGTGTCAAAGTCACCATCACCATTCTGCACTGTTCCGGCAGCTACTATCTTGCCATCTGGCTGGATGGCAACGCAAGCCCATTGTGCATCCCACACACCTAAATCGGTGGTGACGATGCCATTACCACCAAAGGTAGCATCTAGTTGTCCAGGTACAGCGGCATTTTGCGCAGTAGTGGCAAGTACATCACTCTCCACCGGCTCCCTCACCACCAGCGGCCCGGCAGGGGCCGCTGCGGGGTAGGCAGGGCCGGCTGCCACCACCGGTGTCGTTTCGGCGGGCGCGGCGTGGGCCACCTCCCTCGCGTACGCGGGGATTGGCACGGCCATCAGGATGGGTTGCAGAATAAGCGCAAAGGCTAACAATCCGTGCATGGTCTTAAGAAGACGGGTGGGCAGAAACATGAGGGGGGCTCCTTGGGTAGTTGGTAGTTCTTGGTTGTGGTGATCAGTTTAAAAGCACAGGGCGAAAGCAATCGACAATCACTCAATCACACAATACATAACGCAGCAGGGCATGAAAAGGAGTCGCTAATGGGGAAGGGTGGAATGTATAAAGACGCGCTCCGGGCCCGGCGCTCACGTCGCCGCACAGCTCACTGCGGCAAAAACTGAGGGGATTATAAACACAATGTCTCATTTTGAAAATACAGAGAAGGTTCGGGTTTGGTAGGAGTTTGGTTAGGCTGCCCTTCCGCGGGCGCCAGGCAGGGCGTCGCTGCGGCCCGGCTCCCGACCGGACGCGGAGCGTCCCCGTGCGCGTTCCTACGCAGAGCGTAGGAACGAGTGCAATCATCAATCATCAATCGTCAATCGTCAATCAAAAAGGGATGGCCTCTCACCAGAGGCCATCCCTCACGCAGGTGTCATATCGCTCAGCTTCAGGCGGCGGCCTGCTCGGCCTGGGGGCCAACCTGTGGCGCCGGCGCGGGCTCCGGGAGCGGCATGGCGCGCAGCTGGCGGTAGGTGAGCGTCCAGGTGCTCGAAAGGAACACTTCACGCAGACCCTCGACCAGGACGAGCGGCAGCACCAGCACCAGCATGAAGATGACGCCACCCGTTACGCCGCCGATGATCCAGGCAGTCGTTATGCTCGTCACCAGCGTGGCGATCCCGCCGACAATCAGCGCCATGAGGCCGCCCGCCAGCAAACCGGCCAGCATCAGCAGGAGGACAATGGGAACCAGGGCGAATGGCCAGGCAAGGCGCACCGCGACGGTGACCAGCCACATCAGCCCGACATCCTTCAGGTGCCCTCTGGCCAGGGCGTAGCCTTTGCCAATCGATGCCGCTACTCCCTGCTCGTCGAGGGCGCATACCCGCCGGGCAAAGTGCTTCAGCAGCCTGAGCGCCTCGGCGGCGACAATCGCCAGGACGATCAGCAGGAGGTAGAAGCCGCCTGTCGTCAGCGCGCCGACGATCCCGGCCGCAATATCCCCTGTCGTCCACAGCAGCAGCGGAGCAGCAGCCACCAGGAACAGGAGCAGGAAGGCCAGCGCCGCCGGGATATCGATCATCAAGTCGATGAGAAACAGCTTCCACGCGGTGCGTGACCAGCCCATCTTCCATCCCTGGCTAACACTTTTCTGGCTCTCAGTTTCCTCGTGATCGTCCACCATGCGTATCAGCGATGTCTCGCTGACGTACCGCGCGATGACGCCCAGGATGGCCAGGGCGAGGAAGATGGCAGCCGCCACGATGGCGATCGTGATGATCGTGTTTCTCACATCGGCCGGAATGCCGTTGGCGAACCGCTGCTCAAATTCCTCCATCTTCTGGTCGAACTCCGCGTTGCCCGTTTTCATGGCCTCGCGCCACTCGCTCCGGGCATCTTCATCGAACGTCATGCGGGACGTCTGGGGTGGCCGGTAGTCATGGTCATTGTCACGCCCGCCGTGCCAGACCGCGCTTCCTGAAACAGTGGTCAGCGCCAGGATGAAGCCAAAGAACCACAGCGCCCGGTACTGTAACATCGTGTGCCAGCTTCGTTTCAAAATCTCAGTGTGTTTCATCTTTCTATCCTTCCTTCCTTCTTTCTTTCTATTCCATTTCTCGATGACCAACTCGCCTCAAGACCTCACCATTCCCGGGATGATTGCGGCGCTGGCTACTTCGGCAGCGCTTTAGCTTGTGGTTTCTACGTCTTTAACGAGGTTGGTGGTGGTTTTATTCGGTCGATGCTCAACAATCAGCTATCAGCTATCAGCAAAAACAAAAAGCGCAGTACCGCATAACTTGCTATGTTCCTGCCAGGTTCTTGTGTGAGTAGCGCCTTATCAACGCTGTCATTCCCGCGAAAGCGGGAATCCACTTCCATGTCTATGGATTCTCTCTTGCGCAGGAAAGATATAGGCTTACCTCACAAACATGGGAGTGAGTTTACGTTGACCTGTACGGTGACTGGATTAGTTTGTGAAAGTTCTTTCGCGGGAATGACAGTCGTCTGTGCAGGAGTGGATTCCCGCGTTCGCGGGAATGACAGTCGTCTGTGCAGGAGTGGATTCCCGCTTTCGCGGGAATGACAGTCGTCTGTGCAGGAGTGGATTCCCGCTT
>JAFGSL010000535.1 GCA_016934645.1 Anaerolineae bacterium | reverse complement strand
CTGGTAGTTCGCTTTGGACATAAAACGATCTAGCGGCGAAAAACCACCCACCGCCAGCAATTCGAGATCGCACAGGTTGCGGTCGGTGATTTGCAAAGAAGGGTAATGATTCGCCTCGGCCATCAGTGCCTCGCACTCTGCACCGGAGACGACCAAATCAACAAGTTTTCCTCCATAAGGAGGGATTAGAAGATCATCAGCCTGTTGTTGAGTCACAGAAAAACTCCTTACGAATTACGTATTACATATCACGCGTTACGCGTCACGCGTGATACGTCAATGCTCTTATAAACGATTTTCAATGCCTGTCAAACTTTATTCGCGGGTCTCAGCGTTTTCCAGAGCACGCAGGAGACGCTGCATCTGCAAACTGTTGGTGAGATCACCGCGCGTGCGCTCCAAGACGCCGCGCAGTTGATCGACACGACGGCGCAGACCACCGGTAATCGCGTCGGGGTAGCTGAACGACATCAAGACCTCGTAGGCTGCGTCCATCGCCGCCAGCAACCGCTCAGCTTCATCCATCGCACCCTGGCGCATCACGTCCAAACAGCGCCGTCGTAGTTCGCTAGCCGCCTCGCACACCCCGTTGAGATAGGTGTTGTAGGGCACATTCAGGGCATCGAGTGCCGGCAATGCACCGTCCGAGATAAGCGCCAACGTGATCCGCGCTTCGACCAACTCTTTCAGCGCATCCTGTGTGTAACCAGCGTAGAACAAGTCAGGGAAAGGGGTCAGGAGTGCTTGCATCTGGCGTCCTACGGCCTCGGCCTGGGTCAACAATTCATTGGCTTCATCCCAAACATTGCGATGACCCGCGCGGATAGCGCTGGAACACAGGCGGATTAGTTCGCGGCTCTTGCTGAGCGCCTCGTCGCGGGCCCGATTGCGCGCTTCTAAGTCGGCCTGCGCAGCCTCGGCCAATTGATCGAACCATACTTGCAACTTGTCGACCATACTATCCCTCCCCATCCGGCGGACGCACGCCGCTAAAGAACTCACGGGCTAGGTCATCGCCGTGACCTGGGACGACGATCTCCCCGTAGTTGGCCTCGTATTTGGCAAGGTTATCCTGCAATGCTCGCAGTAACAACTTCGCGTTCAGAGGCGTGACTACCACACGCGCCTTCACCCGCACCTGTGGTTGGTTGGGCAGCATTTGCGCCAGGTCCATAATGATTTCGGAAGGGGAATGGGAAATCAGCGCGAAGTTCGCGTAGATGGGTTCCAGACCGGCGGGCAATTCAACGTTGAGCGATTTAGGTTTTGCTGACATAGGTACCTCCATTATACCACGCCATGAGTTCACGTTTACCCTTGCATTGTATCTCTGACAAGGAACAGAGGGGCATATATGCCCCTCTGTATATCTCACACACTGCACTCCCGTTTTCTAGAACGGAATGTCGCCTTCTGCCTCGTACTCTTCAGGGGCTTCCGCCGCGCCCGGAGCGCCCGCCATCTCGCCGCCACGGTCAGCTAATAGCACGATCCGATCGGCTCTAACTTCATAACTAGCCCCAGCCGTGCCATCTTGTCGAGTCCAGATTCTCGGGCCGCCCGTCGCCTTGTCAGGAGTAAGGCGCCCCTCGATCATAACCTGACGTCCTTTAGTAAGATACTGTGCTGCAATTTCTGCATCCCTCCGCCAAGCAGTCACACGAAACCACGTCGTTTCCTCGTTCTTAGAGCCATCGGGACTATTCCACCGGAAAGATGTCGCTATATTCAGCGTAGTCACCGGCGTCCCATCCGGCGTGTAACGCATCTCTGGATCACGGCCCAGATTACCAACGATGATCAGCTTTTGATATGCCATTGCGTTGCCTCCTTTGCGTTATGGGGAATATATACAAACCAAATGAATTGTATACCGATCAGCACAAAGTGCAAATTTGAGGACAAGCAAATTGCCAGGGTGTGTGCGGGGGGGGGCACGGTCAGAAGATCGGCCACAGCTTTACGAATGATTAGGGGGATTCACCTTCGATGAAACAGACGAGGCCATCCGCAATTCCCGACGCCACCACGTCAGGACGTTGGGTCAAAAGTTCGCGGTCGTCCAGCATAAAGCCAGCTTCGATAATGGCAGCAGGGGTGTTGCGGTCGATTTCGTAATAAGCGTGATAACGTGTCATATCGTAAGTGATAGTGTAAGGATCGAACTCCAATCCAGTGCGCGCCGCGTAGTGGCGCATGAGGCAATCGACCAGCACATCCGCCGAGGGTGTGTGAAACCCCGCTTCAGCACGGGTAATTTTGAAGCCAGACTTACCCGGCACGTTGCAAGAATCGGCATGGATAGAGAGCAGTGCATCGGCCTGATAGCCGTTGAGACGCACATCAAATTCATCCAGCAGATCGACAGTCCAACCTCTTTGCGCCAGCAAAGCGACGACCCGTCGCGCAATATCGCGATTCACGTCCACTTCCTGCAACCCATCAGCGCAGATCGCGCCACTGTCGCTGCCACTGTGCCCGGCAATGATGCCAATGCGCGGCGTGTGTGGCGTGACCGTGAGGGACGGCGCAGGAACCGCCGTCGCAGTGGGTGTGGGTGCATTGAGCGGGATCACGACCAGACCGGAATTTTCAGGGTCTGGTGCAGCGGTATCCGATTCCACCGCGACAATCGGAATCACCCCCATCGGTACCCCAAAGGCTGCGAGGAGGGCCAGCAAAACCAAAACACGTATCATCCATCCCAAAGCCCAGGGGTCAGTGCTCACGGTCGTTTTCTTCATCAATTTAACATCCACGCATTACCGCATGCGGCGTTTCCATTCATCCTTCACTTCAATCTCGTCCCAGTTATCCTTGTGGACCAGGAAATCCCGCAACAACCGGTTGAATTTGCTGGTTTCCTCCAACATGGGATAGTGCTGTACAGTCTCGAAAACAAACGGGTATACGTTGTAGTCCAGGTCTTCTAACACATCGTCATCCGGCACCTGGATGATAGGGTCTTCCCGCCCACAAACCAACAGCACAGGGATGTCCAGGTTCTCCAACACGTCCAGCAGGTCGTGCCCCAGCACCGACTTCACGCTCTGTACCACGGCGTTGGCATCGGTTTTGCCGGCCTCGATATCGACTTCCTCATACGTCTTCAAACGGCGGCCCAGGATAACCTTAGCCGGATTATCGCCGCCGGTATAGCTACTTAAAGAACGCGCGATATCACTGCTGGCCAGAGGTGTGCAGACCGTCAGCAACTGCTCGACGCGCTCAGGATGCGCTTGAGCGAAGTGCGCACCCACCACCCCACCCAAACCATGACCAATGACCGGCACGCTGTTGATGCCCATCTGATCCATGAAAAGTTCGAGCTGCGCCACATATCCGGGGATGCTGTATCGCGTCACCACCTTATCAGAATCTCCAAATCCCCAGAAATCCAAAGCGTACGCGCGGAAAGAAGAGGACATATCAACCATCGTGGGCACCCAGTAACGCCACGAGCCAAGCCAGTCGTGAAGAAACAGCAACGGCTTACCACGTCCTAAAGCCTCGTAATGAACGAGACTGCTCTCAAGGATAATCGCACTCATAAACTGAGCTCCACTTTATGCGTCACACCTTACCAATTTCTTTAAGAATCCTATGTACTTGCGCGGTGAGTTCATCCGGCGCAAAAGGTTTGAGGATATATTCCATCGCCCCAACTTCCAAGCCTTCCTGGATCTCGCTCTCCTGTCCCTTCGCAGAAAGGAAGATCACGGGAATATCCCGCGTGACAGGGTTCTCCTTCAACGCTTCACACGCCTGGTACCCGGTCATCCGTGGCATCCGCACATCCATCAAAATCAGATCGGGAACGACATCAGGCGCTTTTTCCACCGCCTCCGCGCCATTGCTCGCCAACTCAACCTCGAACCCGGCAAAACGCAGGGTAAAAGCTATCAACTCCCGAATGTCACGCTCATCTTCTGCGACCAAGATTCTGACCATGCTCACGACTCCTTCAGTACACCGTTTCCCTGGATGAAACGAAACTGCGAACCAGTTCAGCAACGTTGGTCGCGAGTTTCTCAACGGAAAATGGTTTTACAGTAAATTGTACCGGCCCAACGCCGTCGCTGCCATTTCCAAAGTGCTCGCCTTGTAGCCCGTCTTCGGCCAATAACATAACGGGGATGTCAGCCGTGCCCGCGTCTTGCCTGAGATTCTGCACGATCTGATAGCCATCCATATCGGGCAACTGTTGATCCACAACAATGGCCGCCGGATGCGCCTCACGCACTAGATCGAGTGCACTCTCGCCACGCCGGGCCGTGCGGACATTCATACCGCGCACGTGCAGCGCCGCACGGAGCGGGTCGAGCAAACCACGGTCGTGCCCAGCAACCACAACGGTTTCCTTACGGTCGAGCAACGGCAAAATGACCTCCCGTAACCGCTGTTCGTCCAATGGCTTGACCAGGAATTCCGTCGCTCCCATACGCAGCCCCCGCTGCCGATCCTGCGTTACAGAGACAATGACCACTGGAATATCGGCCGTCATAACATCGCGTTTAAGCAACTGCAACACCTCAAATCCATCCAGATCCGGCAGGCGAATATCCAGTGTGATCAAATCAGGGCGCTTTTCGCGCGCTATATGCAATGCTTGCTCGCCGGAACTCGCGGTCAAGAATTCGATATCCTCTCGCTGTAACATCAACTTCAACAGATCGGAGCTTTCGCGATCATCTTCAACCACCAGCACCGTCACCTGAGCCTCTCCGGCGATGCGTGGCGGCGGCGTCCCGGCATCCTCGGTCGACTCACCCTCGGCCAGCGGCACAGAGAACGTGAAGATACTCCCCTTCCCCAACACACTATCCAGAGAAATATTGCCACCATGCATCTGGATCAAGGACAGCGAGATCGCCAACCCCAGCCCTGTCCCAGATACCTCGTAGACAGCAGGATCATCCTCGACCCTGTAGAAACGCGAGAAAAGTTTCTTCTGATTTTCAGGCGCAATACCAATACCCGTATCGGATACAGCCACATACATCTTCGCATCCCGGACATAAGCGTAGATGCTAATCTCCCCTCCCACAGGCGTGTATTTGTAAGCATTGCCCACAATATTGGTCAAAATTTGCGCCAGGCGATCGTGATCACCGTATACCTTGGGAAGATCGGCAGGTAACACGGTATAAAGGTGCTGTTCCTTTTCCTCCACTTTGGGATGCACCAGGTCTACCACCTGCCCGACGATGTCTTCTATGGCAACCGGCGACAGTTGCAATACCACACGCCCAGTCTCGATGCGGGAAATGTCGAGTAGATCGTTGACCAACGTAGTCAGGCGCTCGGCGTTGGTCTTTACCCGCTTAAGAAAATCACGCTGCATATCCGACAAGGCCCCGGTCGCGCCCATCAAGACCAGATCAACGTAGCCCACGATCGACGTCATCGGTGTGCGCAGCTCGTGCGAAACGGTGGACACGAAATCGCTCTTGGCGCGATCGGCCTCCACCTCAGACGTGATGTCGCGGAAGACCGAGACGACCCCCAGGAACTCCTGGGACGGCGAGACAACCGGCGACAGGTGAACGCTGACGAAGCGCCGTCCCACTTCCATACGATGGACCAGAAATTCCTCCGTACCATACGCGCCGGGGTCCTGTCGCCAATACTCGATCTGCGCCAGCCACTCACGCGCGGCGCTGCCGTAGAGACCTAGAATGCTGTCCTGCGGACGGCCTAATGCCTGCTCACGCGCAATCGAGAGGATGCGCTCTGCCGCTGCATTGAAGAGAATCACCTTACCGTTCTCGTCGGCCACCATCACGCCATCGGCAATGCCCTCAAGGATGGCCTGGTTCTTTGCCGCCTCGATCTGTTGCGCGCGCAACATGCTACCAACGCGCTCAGCCTGCTCACGGATCAGGCGATATAATTCGGCATTGTTCAGCGCGTTGCCCAATTGCACCGCCGCCGCTTCGACGAGACGCAGTTCCGGCTCATCGAAGGCCCCCTCTAACGGCGACTGCATCAAAATGACACCAAGCGATTCTCCGGCCCCTCCTACAATTGGTGCCGCCAAAACCGAGCGCACGGACCGCTCAATACCTACCACGCAGCGTTTATCCTTAGAGGCGTTCGGAATAATCAATGCCTTCTTGTGGGTGAACACCCACCCAATAACGCCATCCTGACGGTTAAAGGGCGCGCGGCGCCCACCCGGTGGAATCGGCTCGGTATGCCCAATAGCGGCGCGATAGAACAACTGTCCGTTGTTGTTGTCGAGTAAGATCACAGCGCTCCGCGAAGCCTTGACAGCCTTTTGCAGCAGCGATAGTGCCTGACTGAGTACGCGATCCATATCCAGGCTGGCGACCAACTCGGAGGCAATGTGATAGAGTACGTTGGACCGGTCGCGTTGTAAGCGCAGGCCTTCTAATGCTTCGGCCAATTCACGGGTGCGTTCAACCACACGTAGTTCCAGTTCCTCATTGAAGCGCTTCACCTCTTCGAAAAGGCGCGCATTTTCGACAGCCACCGCCACCTGGTCGGCCAGCGCGGTCAATGTGGCAACCTCGGTAGGGGTAAAATCGCCCGTGATCTTGCGTTCAGCGGCGAGCACGCCCACCGAACGCCCTTCCACCATCAGTGGAACCATAAGCGATGAGCCAATGCTCACTGGCCCGGATTTATAACGGGAATCGGCTGCAGCATCCTCGACGATCAAAGGCATCCCAGTTTGCACGACCCTTCCCACACGCTGGTCAAAAGTGGGCTCATCCACCAAATCCAACGCATAACCGGAAGTGGCCAGTGGCACAAAGCGCTCACCAACCTTACTGTGCAGGAAAACCGTGGCATAATCATAGTCCAACAAATTCGTCACCGATTGCACGACGGTGTTCAAGACCAGCGGTAAATCGAGTTTGGTGGTGATGGAACGGCTCAACTCGTTGAACAGCCGCAAGGTATTGAGCTGGCGACGCAAGTCCTCGACCAGACGGTTATTTTCGATCGCCAACGCGACCTGCGCCGCAAAAACTTCGATCACTTCAGCCGTCAGCGCTGTAGGCACGCGTCTATCAAGGGGATTATCAACCGACATCATCCCTACGATTTCCCCGTGGCTGGCATACAACGGTATGATAAACGAGTCCTTGGGATGCCACATTCCAGGCTGCCGCACTACGACTTCTTCGGTCTCCGGCACAAAGACGTCCAGACCAACGAGAACGCTATCGTAGTACTCCGCCGGGATGTAGTAACAGCGCCCCAGCCGGAAACGTTCTTGAAACAGTGATTGGATGTGCGGCCAGGAATGGCGCACTTGTTTCATCTGCTCCAGACGCGCCAACGGAATCCCTGCACCAGCCACCCGGTGCAGCGTCACGCCCTCCACCACGCTGATCAATACAATGTTGAACCCAGTACCTTCTTGCACCGCGTAGGCAATATCAAGCAATGTCTCTTCCAAAGGACGATCCGAACGCATCGTACGCGAGACTTCCAGCAGCAGCGCCATCTGTTCGGCACGCTTGTGCATCAACTCCCCGCGCTCAAGTTGTTCTTGATAGCGTCGCGTGTTTCCCACTGCGATTGATGTTTGCACCGCCAACCCGGCGATGAACTCCAAAACGGTTGGAGCAAAAGCCGCAGGTTGGTTTGCCTGCACAAGAATCGCCGCGGCTAGACGTTCTTCATAGAAGACCGGTTCCACGAGCAACGTACGCGCACCAGGAGGGAATGATTCAGCATTGGGTAACTTCTGCGTATCAGGAATGTATATCGTATCCTGGCGGGTCAGGAATTCAGAAGCCAGTGAGCGCTCCAGGTCGCCTAAAGCCGCCTCATCATACCCTCGGGAAGTCTGCAATTCAAAGCCTTCACCATCAGAAAGCGCGATCAAACCCGCCGTGGCTCCGCTAAAACGGATCGCTTCTTCCAGAACCCCATTGAGGATATAGTTCAGATCAATCGTCGCGGTAATGTCGCGCGTGATGCGCTGCAAGGCCTCCAATGCTTCGAGACGACGGCGGAGTTCAGCGTCGGTTTGGGAATACAGTCGCGCGTTCTCAATCGCAATCGCCGCCTGCCCGCCGAAAATTTCAGCCAATTTTTGGTGATGTTCGGTGAACTGTCCTGGCTTTGCTGCTGCAATCTCCAATGTCCCCACCAATTCCCCGTGCGCCACCATAGGCACTCCCAGGAAAGAGCGTGCCCACAGTTTGAGCGTCTCGTTCTTGGGTTCGGCGGTTTCTGCCTCTAATACATCGTCAATAAGCAAGGGCCGACACTTACGAGCCAACCAACCACTCAGCCCTTCGTCAATCCGATACAACACACCCTTGTTTTGCACGGAACGGCGCGCCGTGGCGTTGGTTCTCGTGGCCTGGCTCAATAACACACCCTGTTCCGCGTCAAACAGCGTAATCTCACCCGCGTCATAGGGGATTAATCCCGACAGAGTCTCCAGGATCACATCCATTGTGGTTTCAAGGTTGAGGCTTTCACCGATCAGGCGCTCCATCCGTTGCATAGTTTCCAATTCCTGCACCTGGCTGGCGCGCGCTTGATCAACGCGCTCAAACCGTCCCATCCCAGTGGCTGCGATTTGCGCCAAAGCGACAGCACCACCAGCGCGTTCCACATCGTCCTCCGTGAACGGCGTTTGCCGCGCCAGGACAAGCCAGCCGTTCCATACCTCTCCCGACAGGGGAACGCTTAGCGCAAAATCGGACATCTCTTCGGAAAGGCCCCAACACCGCGCCTCCACAGCTTCTTCATCGTGCGTCAACGCGACTTGCCAGGTAGAGAAGTTGCATGATGCCACAGCGCCATGCACCGGACCGACTGTAGATTCGGGCGTGACCCAAATCCACGCGCCGGCATCGGCCTCACACCATTGCACCGCTTCATCGAGCGTGATCTCCCACAGGGATTCCACACTGGAAGCGGCTAACAGTCGTGCACTAAGCGCCTGCAACCCTTTCACCAAAACGCCTCCACCATTCCTCTTCCCCGATCAAGCCTTATTTGTTGCGCGCCTGCCGCCGCACCTCAGCCGCGGCCTCGGTGATCTCCCGAATATCGGTGAACGGTCCGTCTTCGACAGTCAACGCGCCAACTTGCAAAGTCATCAGAGGAACATGTTCTTCTTTACCATCATCGTTCTTGATAACCAGATATCCCTGCGTCCGTGTCATGAAATCGTAGTGCGTCCCCACACTCTCGCTAAAGCGCTGGGCAATCTCTGTGCGTAACGGGTCTACCAATTCTTTGCGTGTGATGATGATGAAATTATCACCACCAATATGACCGATAAAGTCATCGGCCGTTCCCATCTCGTCGATGACATCATTCAACAGCATCCCGGTAAAACGCAGGACTTCCTCTCCGGCCACAAAGCCGTAGACCTCGTTGAAGGCGCTCAGGCCGCTGATGCCGATGTACAGGATGCCCCAATCCTGCTTACGCATCAGCTCGCGGAGCTGCTGTTCAATCAGCCGCCCGCTGGCCAGACCGGTACTTGGACTGGTCAGGCTGGCGACTTCGGCGCTCTTGATCGTATTGCGCACACGCAAACGCAGTTCCTCTAGGTCGAAGGGCTTCGTGATATAATCATCCGCCCCCAATTCAAGGCCCTGGATTTTGTCGTTGCGTTCGTCCTTCTGCGTCAAGAAGATGATGGGGATATGGCTGGTGCGCAGATTAGTCCGTAGCTGGCGGCAAACTTCATACCCATCAATATCGGGCAACATGATATCTAGCACAATGACATTGGGCATATTCTGCCGTGTCATCTCCAGGGCTACGCCACCGCGCGGGGCCACGTATACTTCGTAACCCTGGGTCTTGAAATAGAGTTGCAACATGCTGGAAATATCAAAATCATCTTCTACAACCAGAACACGGCCACCACTCATGTGTTTACCTCCTGCCAACGGTTATGGAACCGCATAATTGACTGACCCAGATAAGCCGAAACCTGAAACACATTCAATGCTAATTTCCTTGTTCACTGTGTCAAATCTAACAATCAAGCCCTTTTTTGGCATTCGCCTTCACTTTTTCAAGAAGGGTATCTTCCAATTTATGTTCAAAACTACGTAAAGCTGCCAACTCGAATCCGTGTTTAGTCGCCAGAGCATCGATCTCCTGCACCTGCTCTACCGAAAGGTCCTTGCCGATAGAGTAATCCTCAAAACGTCCTTCGAGGGCCAGCGTCATCGTCTCTGCCAGACACCCATACGTGAGATGAGGCGGCAGGCCGTAATTGAATCCGAAATCCACCTCACCTGGCACCTGTACCAACCCCCCATCAATCACCAACACGTCGTCGCGCACCTGGATGACGTGATGCGAAACGTCACGCGGGCGAGAGACATCACATACCACTGCACCTCGTCGCAACATCTCTGGCTGGATCAGATTGCCGCCGGCACTCGTTACAGTCACCACAACCTGCGCCTTGGCCACATCCATAATCTCAGTGGATATCTGCACCTCATGACAACCAGCCCGCCGCACCTTTTCTGCCACAACATTGAGAGTCTCGCGCTGTCGCCCGATTAGGAGCATGTGATTCACATGTGATGCCAACAACTGCGCCACTGCCGCGCCAATCGCTCCAGCCCCACCCACAACAGCTAGCGTCGTTTGCGCAATGTCGATATCCATCAATTGTGCCGCCTGGAGCGCCGCCTGCACTGAGAGCGCTGCCGTGTAACTATCGCCCGATGTCACGGCAATATCCAGGTTGCGCGCGATGGTCGCGCCGCCATCGCCGATCACTGACGTATATGCCCCCAAACCGAGAATCTGCGCTCCCAAACGGGCCGCCAGATGACCGGCAGCGATGATCTTGTTGTAAACTTCCGTTGTTGGCAGTTGCAGCATCCGTTGCGGCGTATACGGCACAGCGATCAACCAGCCTTCGATTTCCTCACCGGTGGCCTTAGAGCGCGCACCAGTGACATGTGAAAGTTCAACGGGCGGCCAGAACCGGCAAACAAAGTGGATGACCGCTTCCGGAAAAACTCTACCAAGGAACGGGTACTTGCGCGCCACGTCCCGTTTGGGATCGATCGGATGAATGATAAAGGAAAAAGAACGCATCAGCGTGGCCCAGGCTCCCGCGTCTTATGCATCCCGCTTGTACAAACGCGGGTGCATTTTTTCCCCACCGTCAAGTTTTAGGTGATCGCTTTCTTCGTAGGAAACGTTGTTGTCGATCACACGACGGTGTTTATCTGAAGCAAACATGATCACATCCGACTCAATCATCCGCGCAGGGAAGAAGATCAGCCCCGAACCGATGCGCACGTTGTGCCCGATGGCACTGCCCAGAGCCGTCATACCGGTCTCTTCAAGCTTGCCGCCGAAGTGCGAGCGCAACGGCTTATCGACCAGCATAAAGTCGGTGAACGTCGTGCCGGCTCCCACGAAGGAATCACGACCTACAACGCACATCTGCAAACACGAGTTTTGCGCCACCATGCACCGGTCCATCAGCACGGTGCGGTAGAGGGCAGCGCGAAAAGGCAGAAAGGTACCGTTACCCACAACGCTGAGCATCAACTGGCACCCCTGGTCGATGGTAACATCGTCGCCGATAACGCAGTTTCGGACGACCGAACCAGGTCCAATATCCACATTGTCACCGATGAAAGTCGGGCCCTGGATGATCGCTGTAGGGTCAATCGTACAATTCTTGCCCATCACCACAATCTCTGACGAGGTCAGAACTTGTTTGCGTTCAAGGATGCCCCGCCACAACATCTTCAAAAGCAACCCCAGATCGTGCTCCAAGCGCTTTTCGAAACGGACTCCAATCGCAAAGATACCGAAGTCGATGTTGGCATGGAGGATGTGAATCCAATGTTCTATGGAAAGGAATGGTTTCGTGGGAAGATTATAAACCAGATCGCCCTGAAAGTCAGACATATGCGTGGGCACGTGGTAGAAACCCACTTCACGCGATTCGGTATCCATCACCAGGGGGCGTACCACAGGTTCAATGCCGTAGGGGTAGTACCACAGATCAGCAACATAATAGTTACCCTGACGACGAATGCCACGTTGCAGGTAGAGAGCCTGCCCGGTAATAGCTGGATCGTCGAGTTTGAAGGCAACCTGGCAAGATTTGCCGGATTTTTGCGCGCGCTGGATGAATTCGTCGATGAACGCCTGATCGAAATAGAGATTGTCGCGGCAGACCATGGTTTCTTCACGGTCATTGTCGACTTCGTGAATCGAGTCAACCTCGCGCTCTTCGGTGGTATAGCGTGCCAACACATCCCGCTGATGCAGCCACAGTGGCTTGGTCAGCACGCTCAGCTCGCGTGCCGGCTCGTTGAAGGGCGGTATCTTCCGTCTATCGTGCAGGATGATTTTACGCATTCAGCCTATACCTTGCAATCGTCAGTTCAACGGCGTCTTATCTACACGCAACGTTCCCACCGGATCACCGCAGGCAATACAACTGACCTCTTCGATAAAAAAACGCTTTCCCCGGCTAACCCAGTAAAGCGACTCTTCAAGCAATCCCTTAAGTAACGCACAGGCGGGGGTGTCGGAATGCCTGCGCCAACAGAACCCGCAACGCTCGATGACGAAAAAGAAGCAGTCTTCGCCCTCGCCGAGTGCCACCTGTTGATCCGTATAGCGGTTTAAGATTTCGGCCAGCACTTCAAGACCAATGCGCACGCGCATTGAAATCGGCAACAACCGCAATGCGAAATCGGCAAAACCGATTACCCCGCCAAATCCTTCGATACCATACTTGAAACATGCTTCCCCGGAGCGCCGGGCCAACCGCTGGCCACCACGAACGCCATAGATGCCCTCAATAGCTTCGAAGAGGCGTCCGGCCTCATCGAATGTCATACCTGGCTCGAAATTGGGCGGTGGGCACTCCTCAATAAAGTGCTGAAGCCGTGCAATATTCAATACCGCGTGAATCCCGTTCTCCCCCATCACATCCCGTAGCGCCAACAACAAGATGCGCGAAATACGATTGGGAAAACAGTAATCACGTCGTTCTACATCGTCACTCACCAGTCCGCCTATACTCACGAGATCGCTTACGCTCACGAATCCGTCAAGAAGTCCAAGATCGTCTCATGGAAACGGTCGGTTTCGTCCAACATTGGGAAATGCCCCGAGTGTTCGAAATAGTGAACAATGTGACTCTTGATGCCGTCGCGTATCAGTTCCGCTTGCTTAGGATCGACAATGTTGTCCTTACGTCCATAAATGCCCATCGCGGGAATATGCAATTCGCCAAGCCGGGGGCGCAAATCAGTGAAGCGTAAATCGCGGATACTGGCAGAGAAAGACTCCATCGTCGTGCGCGACAGGTCCTTCTTCAACATATCGTACAGAGTGCGCCAGTCTTTGGCATACGAGAGCGAGAGCAACTTCATGGATAAGGACAAAAGACCCGGCACAGCATAGAGCATACGGGCAAACTCGCGGTATCCTGACATTTTGAGCAGAAAAGCCAGACCCGAGCCGGTAATCGGGGAACCAACCACTGCGACCTTGGATACTCGCTGCGGGTACGCAAGCGCCAGACTCAGAGAAACCGTCCCCCCCATCGAATGGCCCATCACTCGCGCACGTTCCAGGCCCATGCGCTCCATAAACTGATCGACCATGCGCACGTATTCAGTAACAGAAAAAGAACCTTGCTTAGCCGAATCCCCAAATCCCCAGAAGTCTAACGCATACGTCTTGTACTTATGCGCGGACAGGTACTCCATCGTCGAATACCAATAATTCCATGAACCAAGCCAACAGTGCAACAAGACCACCGGTTTTCCCCGGCCAAAGGTCTCGTAGTGGACTATACCCCGATCCGTCACTATTGAACTCATTATTCCTAGTCCTGCACCCCTTTTCCTTCATCATACCACAAACCTTATTTCCCCACGAAAAGAGGCCGTTGCAATTCAGTTAAAAAACAGTTACTACTCTTCGTCCACTAGCTCTAAAATGGAGTAGAGTAATTCCAGCAGCACTTCCTTGACACTCTCTCTACTTGTGGCTGTACACGGAACCACCTTGACGCCTGGCTCAACGTGGAGCACGATGCGCAAATCCTCCGGCGGCCATGCATCCTCAAGGTCCTGCTTATTGGCGGCCACAATATACGGAACGGGTGAGTAACTGCGGAACGTATCGAGGATTCTGCGCGCTTCGCGGAAAGTCTCTGGTCGGGTACTGTCCACCAGCACGACGAAACCGAGCATGCCTTCGGAGAGGATTTCCCACATGAAATCAAACCGGCGCTGTCCCGGTGTCCCGAAGAGGTACAGAATCAACTCATCGTCGATGGTGATTCGTCCAAAGTCCATCGCTACCGTAGTCTGCTGTTTGATACGCTCGGCTTCTTGGGAGATTTTGCGCTCAGTGGAAACCACATCAATCTCACTGACGCTTTGGATCAGCTCTGTCTTCCCGGATGAGAAAGGTCCTGTCACAACAATCTTTAACGTCTGCATTACTATAACTCCCGGATCCGGCTAATCAACTTTTGGACGATACCACGCTTAACAGCAGGCCGCTGCATCTGCGCAGCAGTAGTCGCTCGAGGTGCACCTTCAGAGACTTGTCGCGAGCTTGTAGGCGCAACCGTGGGGCGTGGTGGGCGAATGATCTCCACCAGTCCTGCCTGGAGCAAGCTATAGACAATTCTGCGGATTTGCAGCTCGCTCATGTTATTGAACTGCGCAATCTGCCGGATGGTGTTGCTAGGGCTAACAAAAGAGATAACGCGCCACTCTTCGACGCTAAGGTTAACATCGCGCAACGGTGTCGTTGGGCGTTCGGCAAATTTCAGAGGAATATCCAGATCGGGAAGCTCATCTTGCAGACGCTCCCACTCCTTCACCCGGCGACTGCCTTCCATAATGACATTTTCCAGGGCAATGGAGGTCGTGATTTTGCCCTGGACCGGCAGTTTAGAGGGTTCGAAACGGAACTGTCCCTCATGCCAGGAAAAGACTTGATAGACCAAGTTGAGGATAGAATCGCGCACGCTCTTCACCACGACCTGTTGCTGCAAACGTCCGCTTGTGATGAGGACCTGCGCGATGTCGCGGTCCGTTCTCCCAGCCATGTTCGCCTGAATCATCCGCACCTGCTCAGCCGTGAAAACATTTGCGCGTTGCAGAATGGCGGGAAGACCATCCTCTACACCTTCGAGCGCTGCATAAATCAACTTCCCTTCACGGAAGCAAAGATACGAATTTTTCTGCGCTCCTTCAAGGTAAAGCGTCCCTGTCTTCCGGGCCAAATTGATAAGATTTAGTAGTTGTGTTATGCCGAAATCTTCTAGCCTGCCTTTAAGCGCCATTTCCAACCATCCTTAACCTGATAATCAAAGGGGGGTAAAACACTGCTGTCCAGAAACCCTGTACACCACAGGATCACAGCAATTTTCCCCCACTAGACTGGACAAACCGGAACCAAAAGCCTCTGATGCCCGTCTTCTCGCCTGTTGAGCAAGAATTTTGAGTTCCAGACTCTAGCAGCTTAACGCTTAACTTGAAATGCGACTAAGCATGCGCCAAACACAATCATAATCATTATAAACGCGTTCTGCCATTGAGCAAATGTGATTCGCGTTTTAACCATACTCTCACTTCTCAGGGGATACAGAGACGCGCTGTTTGAGGCCAGCAGCCTGCGCCAGGATTTCCACAGCACCCTGGTGCGCAGCCTCTCCCTGCGTTCCTAGCATCATAGACAATTCGGCAAGTCGTGTGTCACCCACCAGACGTATGACCTGCGTTACGGTCCGTCCATTGGCAATCTGCTTCTGCACACCAAAATGCACATCGCCAAACCCCGCCAACTGTGGTAGGTGCGTGATGCAGAGAACTTGATGTTGTACACCGCCATTACCACCCGGCGATGTGAGTTGCCACAATTTCCGTCCCACAATAGCTCCTACGCGACCGCCAATACCTTGATCGATCTCGTCAAAGATGAGCGTAGGCGTACGGTCGGCGCGGGAAAGCACCGCTTTGAGCGCCAACATCAGCCGAGCAGTTTCACCGCCTGAGGCAATACGCGTCATCGGTTTCAGTCCTTCGCCGGGATTGGGCGCAATAAGAAACTCACCCCTGTCCATCCCGGTAATGTCGAAATCCGCCCGCATAACAGTGCCCTCTACCAGCGTTTCCGTCCCCAGGCTGGACACAGCCAACTCGCTGGACAACGGTTCGTCGAGGGGAATACCGTCAGCTTCCTCGCGCCACTGAAAAGCGACGCCTAACCGGGCACCTTCCATGCGCAAATCCTGCAATTCGGTTTCGACGCCCCGCGAGAGTTGCACCGCGGCCGCGCGCCGCTTTTTGGAAAGGGTCTGGCACAGCGTCGCGCACTGCGCAAGCAGCATCGCCTCCTGTTGTGTCAACTCAGCGATGCGCTCGTCGCTATGTTCCAGCGTCTCAAGTTCAGCAGCAGACCTCTCCGCATATACCAGCACATCTTCGACCGCGCCGCCATACTTACGTGCTAACTGTCGCAGCAATGACAACCGCTCCTCAACCCACGTCAGACGGCGCGGGTTGAATTCGACATCGCCTAGGTAGTCGCGCAATGTGCGTGCCAAATCCTCCGCCTGATACCCGATTTCCTCAAGCGTTTGCGCCTGGGGTGCCAGGGTCACATCAATGCGTGCGAGTGTCGTCATATCGCGCTGCGCCTGCCCGAGTAGGTCCAGGATGGCAGGTGACTGTCCCCGTCCCTCTTCGAGCACGGCTACAAGATTGGCGATCAGCGCCGCCAACTGCTCAGCATTGGAGAGACGCACCAATTCGGATTCCAACGCCTCCTTTTCTCCCGGCGTGAGCTTAGCCGCACTAATCTCATCCACCTGAAAACGCAACAGGTCGATACGTTGCATCCGGTCGCGCTCGCTCTGGCGCAGCGCACGCAGATCACGACGGACGGCCTGAATTTGCTTCACAACTTCGGCGACCTGCGCACGCAGCGGTTCCAATCCGGCGAAGCGATCCAGCAGATTCAAGTGCTCACGCACACGCAGCAGGCTCAGATGCTCGCTCTGCCCATGAATATCGACGAGATTCTCGGCGACATCGCGCAGTAGGGACACGGATACCACGCGTCCATTGACCCGCGCCACCGTACGCCCACTGCTGCGCAGTTCGCGGCTTAGCCAAAGCGCATCCGGCGTGTCACCCTCCAGAGCCTCAGCCTTCAATAGCGTAGCCAGGTTGTTCTGTTCCGATGGCGTCAGCACAAACAAGCCTTCTATACGGGCAAGCTTGGCACCAGCACGCACGGCCGTCGTGTCGCCGCGACCACCAAGCAAAAGCGCTACGGCGTCGATAAGGATAGATTTCCCCGCGCCCGTTTCACCGGTCAGGACATTAAAGCCGGGTTCCAATGTCAGATGGAGATCATCGATAATTGCAAAGTCTTTGATATGCAGTTCGCGTAACACGGTCCACCATTAAGGGAAGAGAGTCTTTCCAACGTAATTTCATCAGAAAGCTACTGAACTAACTCAGAGGATATACCAATTCGCTGAACAAACAAGTGGAAAACGTCCCTAATCCACGCCAACGCTATCCTGATAGATTTTGAAAGCGCATTTATGGTATGATGAATGCATTATTTTGTGGAGGTTATGCTATGACTCAATTGTTGGAGCAGATCAAAGGGCCAGGCGATCTAAAATCTCTAAGACTGGCCGAACTCGAACAGCTAGCGTCGGAAATTCGGCAGCGCATCATTGAAACTGTCCTTAAAAATGGTGGGCACATGGCATCCAACCTGGGTATTGTGGAGTTGACCCTGGCGCTGCACACCGTCTTCGACAGTCCACGCGACAGGTTCATCTGGGACGTCAGCCACCAGTGCTATCCTCACAAATTACTCACCGGGCGCCTCCACGATTTCAGCACGCTGCGCCAGCATCGCGGGCTTTCCGGCTTCACCGAACCGCGCGAGAGTGTTCACGATCTTTTTACAGCAGGCCACGTGGGCACATCGATCTCGTCGGCGTTGGGCATCGCTGCCGCGCGCGACCTGGAAGGCGAAGATTTCCACGTGATCGCCATTGTTGGCGATGGCTCGATCGCGGCAGGGATAGCGCTGGAAGGCTTCAACCACGCCGGATACTTGCAGAAACGTTTCATCGTCATTCTGAACGACAACAAAATGTCGATCTCACCAAGCGTCGGCGCAGTCGCGCATCACCTTCAGGCAACCCCGCCGCCTGCTCCAGCATCCGCCATAAGAACCCCCACGCTCTGGGAAATGCTGGGCTTTCAGTACATCGGGCCAGTGGATGGACACGATCTTGCAGCGTTGCAAGACGCCCTTCGCGCCGCCAAAGCGATCACTAACAAGCCGGCGCTCATCCACGTGCGCACGCAGAAGGGCAAAGGCTACCATCCCGCCGAGGAAAATCCGGAGAAGTGGCATGGCGTTGCGCCGCACAGGGACGGGTCGCAAAACAGCAGGTCGAAGGTGCCAGGTAAGAAAATCGTACCCACTTACAGCCAAGTCTTTGGTAACACGATGCTGGAAATGGCACAGGCCGACAAGCGCGTGGTCGCGATCACAGCCGCTATGCCCGCGGCCACCGGCCTGGCCGACTTTGCAGAAAAGTTTCCGGAGCGCTTCTTCGACGTCGGCATCGCCGAACAGCACGCGGTCACGTTCGCGGCGGGATTGGCTGCGCAGGGGATGCGGCCCGTCGCGGCGATCTATTCCAGCTTCCTGCAACGCGCCTACGATCAACTCATTCACGACGTGGCGCTGCAAAACCTGCCGGTGATCGTCGCCATCGATCGCGGTGGCATCGTCGGTGACGATGGACGCTCGCATCAGGGCGCGTTCGATATGGCCTACCTACGCAGCATCCCCAACTTTACCGTGATGGCGCCCAAAGACGAAGGCGAATTGGTCGAGATGCTGTGGACGGCACTGACTATCGATGGTCCGGTTGCCATTCGCTACCCCAGAGGCGCAGGGGAAGGCGCGGCGCTCCCCGCGCAACCTCACGTGCTCCCCATCGGAAAGGCAGAAATGCTGCGCGCGGGCTCGGACGTCGCCATCCTCGCGCTCGGGGCAACAGTCTATCCCGCGATGGAAGCCGCGCGCGCCCTCTCAAGTCTGGGTGTGGAAGCCGCCGTCGTCAACGCGCGCTTCATCAAACCACTGGACGGTGATCTGCTCAAGAACCTGGCGCTGAACTTCAACCGCCTGGTAACGGTCGAAGAGGGCGTGCTGGCGGGCGGATTCGGTTCCGCCGTGATGGAGTCGTTGGAGGCACGTGGCTTGAACTACGTCACGCTCAAGCGCCTTGGACTACCCGATGAATTCGTCGAGCATGGCGACCGCGCCCTCTTCTTGAAACGCTACAACCTCGACGCCGCCGGAATCGTCAGTGTGATCCAACGAACGTTCCCCGAGATGTTCTCCGCGCGCTAATATGACCACAGGAATACAACCAGTGAAGTGACAAAAAAACTCAGGGGAAACAGCAAATCCTGGACGTAAGCTTGATGCGACCCGGCCATTTTACCGTCGTCGCATTGGTCGCTGGTCGCAATATGATGCCCCTCAATCAAAAAATTCATCAAATAAACAAGTTGCGAAGCAAAGATCTCACTAACAAAAGAAACCCCATAAATGCACTATCAAAGACCGCCAAGATACCCCACGACGCTATCCTGATAGCTTTTGAGAGGATATTTATGCTATGATGGGCGTACTTAGCAGATGAGCACGCCTATGCCCCCCAAATCCTTAAAAGCCGGGGGCGTTGATTTATATCTTTGGAGGTCAAATAATGATCCCATTATTTGAGCAGGTCAAAGGACCAGAAAACCTTAAGTCTCTGGAACTACCTGAACTCGAACAGCTAGCGTCGGAAATCCGGCAGCGCATCATCGAGACCGTCCTCGAAAACGGTGGCCATATGGCGTCCAACCTGGGCGTCGTGGAACTGACCCTGGCGCTACATACCGTCTTCGATAGCCCGCGTGATAGGTTCATCTGGGACGTCAGCCACCAGTGCTATACACACAAGCTGCTCACCGGGCGCGCGCACGATTTTGCTACGTTGCGTCAATATCGCGGGCTTTCCGGCTACACCGAGCCGCGCGAAAGCGTCCACGATGTTTTCACAGCAGGCCATGTGGGCACATCGATCTCGTCGGCATTGGGCATCGCCGCCGCGCGTGACCTGCAAGGCGAGGATTTCCACGTGATTGCCGTCATCGGCGATGGCTCGGTCACAGCAGGGATGGCACTGGAAGGCTTCAACCACGCTGGATACTTGCAGAAACGCTTCATCGTCATTCTGAATGATAACGAAATGTCGATCTCGCCAAGTGTCGGTGCGGTCGCCAATCATCTCAATGCAACGCCCAATACGACGTCCCCCACCCTGTGGGAAACGCTGGGCTTTCAGTACATCGGGCCAGTGGATGGGCACGATCTTGCAGCGTTACAAGATGCTCTGCGCGCCGCCAAAGTCATCACCGACAAGCCGGTGATGATCCACGTACGCACGCAGAAAGGCAAGGGCTACCGTCCCGCCGAAGAGAACCCGGAGAAATGGCATGGCGTCGCACCGCACAGTGGCGAACCCAAGCCGTCCGTTTCCAAAACCACGCCCACCTATAGCCAGGTTTTTGGCAACACCTTGACCGAGATAGCGCGCGCCGATAAACGCGTGGTCGCGATCACTGCTGCTATGCCCAAGGGCACCGGCTTGAACGGCTTCGCCCAGGCGTTTCCCGAGCGTTTCTTCGACGTCGGCATCGCCGAACAGCACGCGGTCACGTTCGCGGCGGGATTGGCGGCACAGGGGATGCGGCCCGTCGCGGCGATCTATTCCAGCTTCCTGCAACGCGCCTACGATCAACTCATCCACGACGTAGCGCTGCAGAACCTGCCGGTGATCTTCGCCATCGACCGGGGTGGCATCGTCGGTGACGACGGGCGCACGCACCAGGGCGCGTTCGATCTGGCGTACCTGCGCAGTATCCCCAACTTCACCGTGATGGCGCCCAAAGACGAAGCCGAGTTGGTCGAGATGCTGTGGACGGCGCTGACCATCGATGGCCCGGTCGCCATCCGCTACCCCAGGGGTGCCGGCGAAGGCGCAGCGCTTCTCGCGCATCCACAAACGCTCCCTATCGGGCGGGCGGAGATGCTGCG
>JAFGSL010000068.1 GCA_016934645.1 Anaerolineae bacterium | reverse complement strand
GGCCATCACCCGGAGAACGGCGCGCAGCTCATCGGCAGAACTCGCCGCCAGCCGTTGCTCCACAGCTTCCCAAAAGGCTTTCAGAGAAAGTTTTTCGTTGTCTCGCATAGCATCTCCTTTTTTAGTTTTGGTCGTTGCTCATCCCTATCAAAACAATTGTCTTGCCCAATTCACAATCTGTTCCGCCAATGGACGAACGCGCTCAGTCAACGTGCTCCCGGCGCGCTCCCACACGCCGTCTGCTGTCGCGAGCAGGCTGAGGATGCCGTTCAACTTTGCCATAATGAAGGCGGGTTTGGGCTGTGGTTTACGCACTTGTCGCTCAACGACATCCAAATCCGCCACCGCGGATGCGGCTTCATCGGGATCCAACCCAGCCTGCGGGATAGCCTGGCGTAGTTCGTTTAGCAGGCGCAGGAACTGATCAATAGTACCGCCGGTCGTCTGTGACTTGTTCACGTTGACGCGGTTGTTGTTCCCAATCACGTTCCCGTTGCCGGCGATTGTGATCCGTTCGCCGAAATGCTGCTTCACCGGCCCGCTCGGTTTATGCACCGCACCCTGCGACCCGCGCATATCCACTGCCTCACCTCCGCCCACCGCCACCGGGCCATCGAACTGCCCGGAAAGTACCGGGCCGGTGACGTTGCCGGCGATATTGGTCTGAGGACCGTGGACAGTTTGTCCCGCCTGACTAATCCCGCGCCACGCACCTGGCTCCGGTTCGATCTCCGGTTCGACATCGAATGGCAACCCCTTTGGCTTTGTATCACCGCCGGCGTAGTAAGCTAGTGCGAAGTTGTCGGCGTGTTCAAAATGCAAGATGGGATGCTGTTTGCCGCCAGTACGCCCCGGCACGACCTCGCGCGCATGGAGAGCCACATCCGCCACGCGGACGAAGCCGTCTTGCTTGGCGACACCCGCGCCGGAGAGAGACTCGATCAGCGCCAGGGTGAACGCGCTGTACGGCTTGCCCGCGTAGGAGAGTTCGTCCTCTTTGGATGACGAGATCAGCACGCGCCCTTTGCCTTCGGCGAGTAGGTCCAACGTCTCCGGCGGCAGCGGCGACTTGACAAATTCCAATCCCGGTGCCTTGGCGTCGCCAACGCCGCCCGCATGACAACAATCCAACAGCACCAGCAACTTTTGCGCCGGGATCGCACGCAGCTTGGCCGTGAATTCCGCACCGCTGATGGCGGTTTGTTTCAGGCGATGCACATCGTAGCCGTAGGGCATCAGGAAGTAGGCGTTACTGACAGAAGAGGAGACTTGGTAGCCGTGACCGGAGAAGTAGAGCAAGATGCAAGAAGCAGGATGCAAAGCGCTAGATTGGGCGAGGATATCTAGTGCGGCAAGGATGGCGTCGCGGGTAGCTTGGGGGCCAGTGAGCCGGTGGACTTGCGATGGCGGGTAGGTGCAGCGGCCCTCGTCGCGCAGGATCGTCGCCAGACCGTTAGCGTCGTCTACAGTGTTCGGCAGGTCTGCGCCGACGCCGATGATGAGGGCATAAGCGTTTTGGAAAAATGTCATTATGTTTACTCCTTGCTCATGTATGGAAACTATCATAGCGTGCCCGGTCGGTGGTCGTGATGACGCCAGGAATCAGGTATTGCTGGTAGCCCTGCGCGGCCCCCTCTACGCCCAGGTGATCTTCGCCAGTGATGGTATCATCGGTGAAGCGAGCTGTCCATTGGGGGATGGTCATTGTGCACCTTTTGAGGGTTGGACTCCATTGGACAGATGTGAACGTCTGGCACGCCTTGTCCATACCCAGGTCCCGGCAATGCCAAGAACACAGCCACACAGCCCGGTCCACCATGCACCTGAAATAACCGATGCACGCCGGAAGTTGCGTATGGTGATGGTTGTAGGGACATGGCCGCCTTGCTCAGTCCCAATCGCCCATGTGCTGAAGCCGGTTACAGTCGTACTCAGGCGATTTGTCACCGTATTAACCGTAGTGGGGTAGGAGACCCACGTGGCTACCCGTGTCGTAGTGATACAATGTCAAACTGGCTTCAGCCGCACCGGGGATGTTAGCGGCGCCCAGATCGGCATCGTCATAACACAGGTTCAGGATAGCGGTAAAACCACCGTCAACATTCCCGTTAATCATATATTTGCGCGGCAACGGATAGGGCGCTCCCTGTCCTGTCGGATAGGTGTAGACCAGGGTTGCCGTCACCGTCTGCAATGCGCCTGTCATTCCGGGTGCAAAACTCAACTCCAAGCAGGTATCACCGAAAACGTAGGTCCCCGCACCGTTGATGGGCAGGGTGACCGTCAACGGTGTGACCAGGAGCGTGTGCGCAGCCTGGGGGAACATCACATTGCGCGCCAAGTCTTGCGCCGCAGAGACCGTAAGCGTATAGATGCCTCCCGCCATCGGCGGTGCAAAGGTATAGTCGCCATACCAGTAGTGTGGGTCATTGTCAAGATACCCGTTGGTATATCCCGTGCCGGTTTTGGCTGTGACCGTGTAGAGGGCAGTGCTGTCCTTAAGGCTGAGTGTGACGGTAGGGGCGATCGAAGTATCTATGCGCTCGTGGAAGGTGAGCGCGAAGGTCACCTCGTCCCCCAGCAAGACCCGCTCCGGCGTCTGCGCCACCGTAACAACGGAGGGTGGCGTAAGGTCCAGATAATCCAGACTGATATCATCTACGAGGAAATTTGTGATATTGCTGCTATCTGTAGTCGCTAAAAACCACAATTGTACGGTTTGCCCTGCATAAGATGTAACATCGAAGCTTACTTGGTGCCAATAGTTATCTGCATCATGATCACTGAGGTTTTCAAATGTTGTTAGCGTTTGTCCACTAACGTCCTTGAGAACTGCCGCAAAATAATCGTATGGCCCCGAGGTCTCTGCCGTAGCCACTGCTCGCCAGTAAGTTAACCGTGCTTGTTGCGCATCTTGGGGAATGTGAAACGTTTGATGTAAAGAAACCGCATACTGGTTGAAGTTATCGACAAAACCTTGCGCGGCCTCAGCGCTGGCAGGGCTGGTGGCCTCACTCACGTAGGCCCAGTCTATCAACTTCTGCGTCTGGCTGAAAATGATCGTATGCGGAGACGTAATCGGTTCAATCAGCAGCGTCGGGGTGAAAAAATAGCGGATCAGAATCGGGTCTTCGACGGTCTCTTCGAGCAGTTGCATCCGGTCTGGATAACTCATATAGCCGGTTACCGTGGATGTTACCGGCAAACCGGTCAAGTTATCCGCGCCCATCGTGTAGATCTTGAGCAAACGGTCCGACTCGAACGAGACCTGGCCAAAGCGCGTATCTGTCACCACGCCAAAATGGATGACGTCCAATGGGTCCAGTGTGCCCTTGATGGAGACACCAGGAATGTCCGCCTCGGTCGAATGATAGAACGAGCGCAGCGCAATCGCCAGATTTTCCCGGATGTAGGCCATATCCAAGGGTGGCAATGTGGGATCGGCGACTCCGAAAACAATGATCTCCCCACGTTCTGCATTGTACGTCGCGCCGGCAATGTTGCTGATGGAGGGCACGTCCGCCGTTTGCTGGAGCGGTCGTGCCAACTTCTCCGCCAAAGGTGCCGCCTGACTCACTTGAATGCCCCATGCCAAAGCAACGAAGGCCAGTGATGACAAGAATACAGCTAAGCTCAATGCACCTGATGTACGTCTACCTCTTAACGTTCTCATGGATATCTTCCTCTCCTCTGAAAACAGCTTACTTCAACGCTTAAGGCGGATCACAATCCGCCGTTCCCGTTGTGCTGGATTGTGATCCGGCGCGAGCATTTTCATTGTCGTTGGTGTGGCTTGCTACATTGAAACTCCTCAAAAATTCGGGCGCGCTACGCACGCTTTATGGATACTCTACCAAGCCTGACATTTACCAAACATCCGCGCTCATCCAGGTTATCCCAAAGAGCCAAAGGGCAAAGGCGCGCCTTCGGCGCGTACAAAGGGCAAAGAGGGGCGCTACGCGCATAGGGAGACCATCACCCGAAAACCCCTGTGGTCGAGCCAGAGGTTCGGGTCGTACCTGAGGCGGTAGGCGCAGCGGGCGAGGTTCCGATTGTTGCCCGAACGCCCCCCCACGCAACACCCGGAGGACTTCATCTGCATGCGGCTGTTTTCGTCAATGACGCGGGTGAGGTAACAGGCGAGGGCGTCTTGTGGATCGCATGTGGCGGGCTGCCGCTTGAGCCAGTTTCCAAGGACAGGAATGGCTTCGGGATTGTGGCGGCAGTGTTCAAGGATGAGGTTGATTTTCTCATCCTTGCGCATGCCGCGTCCAAATTTGTTCTGCACTTCGGGGAAGTGATCCAAAGCCAGGGCATCAATTTGGGGATCGTCAAGGCGGTTCAGACGCGCGCGGAGATCGGAGAAGTCAGGCGGTGGCGACACCTCTCCGGCAACGAGCGGCGCTGCGCAAAGCGGGCAAACCTTGAACTCATCTGGCCAATCACGATCACAGTTTACGCATCGCATGGATACCTCCGGTTTTGGCCCCCACGAAATCCTTTTTGCGTTCGGGGAATCGCGGCTACAGTTTTGCCAACCGCGCAGCATCGTCGGGGTTGTGGCGGCAGTGATCCAACAGCAGATTGATCATCTCGTCGCGCCGTATGCCGCGCCCGAACTTGTCGTACACCCCAGGGAAGTGATCAAGGCACAGGCTCTCGATCTCCACGGCATCAAGCCGTTGCAGGCGGGCACGCAAGACCGGAACATCAACGGATGACAGGGTGGCAGGGGCTGCTGTAGCCGTGCCTTTCTGGACGTTGACGGTATTGCCGTTTCCTACCACGTTTCCATCGCCGATGATGGTTATCCCTCCCTGTGCTTGCGCAGGCAGCTTCTGCGCAGGCAGCGGTGCTGCGGCGTAGTAATTTCCGGCGACGTTGATCTGCGTCCCGACCTGTATCCCTGGTTGATTGGAGGAAGTCGGAGTTGCAGCGGAGTGTTCCGGCGCCACGCCGGACAATGCGTCCGCACGTAGCGCGGCGGCGACTTCCCCTGCCAGCGCCGCCAACTGTCCCCGGCAAGCGTTGCCGGGTGGCGTGTTCTCGGCAAGGACGCGCAAGAGCAAGGCCAGGGCATTCTCTTCGGACGGGTTCTCGCGCTGGCTTAATTCATCAATAACCGCCCGTACCCGTTTCACGCGGCTGCTTGCTTCAGGCAGCAGGTCGCGCCACGCGCTCAGGCGGGCATCAACAAAGAGAGGGCGCAGTGCGCGGTCGCTGTCGAAGGGGCCACAGCGCAAGAGCACCGCTTGTAGACGTTCATGAAGGTCTCCGGGAATTCCGTTCATATACGCTCACCTCCAGAACTCGATGAGGGGTTATGTATAGAGAAAGTAGAAATTCTGCTTGGTTCTTTTATATTTCCAAGTATAGCACACCTCTGTCCATTAGAAATCTGCATACGTGGCAATGCCGGGGTGTCTTGGCCTGTGTCATTGTGTCGCTCCTTTAGCCAGTTTGCGCGTGTTTAGGTTGTAGGTACAATTGTCCTACCTGGATCAGTTTGAACACTAAAGGTTGTGTGGCAAAGTCGTCGTGAATGCGTTTGAGAAGTTACCGTCAACGGCACGGGAACCGATATTGCGTCCCTTGCTGGATTATCTCGCCAGAGCGGAGCGCCGTGCCGATGGACGATGGGGCATCTGGCGGATTGCCAACATCGACGGGGGGCGCAACAACCGGCTCTATCGCGCTTCGTGCGCTCTGGGGGACCTCGTGGTCAAGTTCACCATCCGCGACGAGCGTGACAGGGCCGGGCGGGAGTTCGGCGCGCTGACGGCGCTGCGTCAGGCCGGGCAGGAGCTTGCACCCGCGCCGTTGCTGTTGGATCGCGACCGCTACGCGCTCCCCGTCGTCGTGCAGACGTGGCTGGAGGGCGACGTCATCGACGCCGTTCCTACCTCGGATGACGATTGGGATAAGCTAGTGCGGCATCTGGTTGCGGTGCATAGCGTCACGCCGGACACAGTCGATGTGGATTTGCGTACCGCGACGATTAACGCTTACAATGTGCTGGAAGGCCACCATCTCATCAGCGAGCACGTGGCTTACATCCCGCCAGAGGAGCGGCCGTCAGCCTTGCGAGAGTTACTGCACCAGTTTGAGGCTACAGCCTTGCCCGATTGGGAAGAAAAGCACGTAGCGCTCATCCGGCTGGACAACAATACACTCAACTACGTTCGCCTTCCGGAGAGGTGGCTCTCGGTTGACTGGGAGAACAGCGGGTGGGGCGATCCGGCCTTCGATGTCGCCAACCTGATGACCCACGCAGCCTACCTCGACGTGCCCGCGTCGCGTTGGGCGTGGGTGGTGGAGCGGTATTGCGATCTGTCGGACGATGCCACAACATCAACCCGTATTTGGAGCTATGACACGATTATGGCCGTGTGGTGGGTTGTGCGGATGGCGCGTTACCTCTACGAAATGCCCCGTGGCCTGGACGCACGCCTCGTTGAATGGTCGGATCAATGGTTGGCGGAGATGCGGACGAAGTACGAGTGGTATCTAGGGCTGGCAGAGAGGCTGCTAGACGCGTAGACAGTAGACAGAGCGTGGATGGACAAGTTTGCGTTGCATACAGGGGTAAACTAATCAAAAGATACTTTTTGTTTTATCCTGAATATATGCCGAGATTATCGTTTTGTGGTTTTTGCTGCACGGTTGCTTTGGTGATACAATCTGGTGGTTGGCTCTCCTCAACGCATTTGTCCCTTTCTTCTTTTTGCCTCTGATCCTGTTGGTTCCCGCGTGCTTTGTGTATCGCCATCATGCCTTTTGGAGAAGCGTGGCGCTGCCGTTTGTGATTTTTGTGTTCTTATATGGTGTTCATTTCAGAGGATTTTCGGGCAGCGCGAGCGTCGGTTAGCCGGATGTATGGTGAATCGGACCATCGGCCGTTGCTGACTGAGCTGGGGTGGCGTTAGCAGGAACTGGAATTCTGGTAAATTCTGTTATAGTTGAACTTATTCTTTCGCTGGAGTTGTGATTTACGTCCATGCCTGATCCAACGATCACCAACAAAGTTCTCGTCAACTTGCTCCTTATCGCCGTTGGCTATCTGATCAAGAAACTCGGCGTGGTTTCGCGTGACGATGGCCGCATCCTCAACCGTATCGTTTTGTACCTGACGCTCCCGGTGATGAACCTGAAAGCCGTGATGAACACGACGCTTTCGTGGGACCTGTTGCTGCTTCCCTTGATGCTGCTTTTTGTGGGGGTTACGATGTGCCTGTTGAGCCAGTATCCCGCACAGTGGTTGCATCTCCCGCAGCGCGACAAGGGGACGTTTATGGTGGCGTCGTGTGGATTTATGGGGGCGCTGCTCTACCCCTTCGTCCAGGCGGTTTACGGTGATCCGGGTGTTCAAGCCACAGCGATTTGCGACCTAGGGAACGCCATCGCGATTTTCGTTGTGGCGTACTACGTTTCCTTCCGTTATTCGACCCACGGGCATTTCAGGGTTATCGATGCGGTGAAGAAGGTGTTGCTCTTCTTCCCGATGTACGCGTTTGCACTCGGTTTCTTGATGAACGTGGGCGGCGTGTCGCTGCGGGGACTGCCTGCCGAGTTGGTGGATGCCTTGGCGGCGATCAACTCCCCGTTGATGTTGCTCGGGCTGGGCATTTACCTTGAACTGGATATATCTCGGCAGGAGCGTGAAATTGTTGCGGTGGGTATGCTGTACAAATACATCGTGGGGGTGTTGGTCGCGCTACTGGTCTTGTGGTTGTTACCCTATCACGGTCCGCTACGCGCGGTGACGTTCCTCTTCCCGCTGATGCCGTCCGCGTTCTCGTCGCTGCTCTATTCCGTGGAACAAGGCCTCAATCCTCGCTTGGCGGCGATGTTGATCTCATCGAGTATGCTCATCAGCCTGGTGACCCTCACGGTCGCGCTTCTCGGCTTTGGCGCAGTCTTTTAACCTGAGGCATTGACTTTGTAGAGATACAGGTGCGCTTCTTTATCGATATGAGCAGGTACGATGCCGGGGAAGATGAAGACGCTGGACACGATACGCGCGCAGGGATGAAGCTCGCCCCACAGCTTTCGGCGCAGCCGGATATTGGTCTTCGGCAGCAAATAGACCGTGACCACATCTGCTTCGCTGATATCCTGGGTGAAGAAATTACCCCGTATGACGCGCACTTGCCCTCGCAATCCCAATAGTGTGATTCGCATCTGCGTCCATAGATAGCGCAGTGGATCCAATTCGATACCCACGGCCCGTGCGCCGAATTCGCGAGCGGCGATGAAGAGCACACGCCCATCGCCGGAGCCTAAGTCGTACACGACTTCGCCAGGCTGCACGCCGGCAAGTGTCAACATCCGCCGCACATGCTTGCGGGATGTGGGCAGCCAGGGTGCGCCAGCCGGCGCTGTCCACAGCAAGGAAGTGCTGATGATCGCCCACAGCATTAAGAAGGCGAGTAACAGGACGCCCAACGTGAGTGATAGTGTGTTATCCATTGCCGGTCTATCATAGCCCGAAGTTGTTTTTTGCCAAAATGTCACTATGCTTTATCCAGACTGTTGATTCTGGGAGGTAGCCATGACCACAACCGAAGACTGGTTCGATAAACCGATGCGCTGGGCGCAGTTGACACTGGTCGAGAACGATCCCGGCAATTTTGATCTGGATTTCTGGCTCGATTACTTCCGTCGTGTCCACGCCGATGGTGCCTGCCTGAGCGCGGGCGGCTACGTGGCCTACTATCCCACTGACATTCCCTTGCACCATCGCAGCGCGTGGCTGGGGGACGCGGGGACGCAGTCCCCGTGTGACCCGTTTGGCGACCTGGTTGCCGGCTGCCGTGCGATGGATATGGCCGTGCTGGCGCGCACCGACCCGCACGCCATCCACCAGGATGCCGCCGACGCCCATCCCGAATGGATCGCCGTGGATGCTGAGGGGAATCCCAGACGCCATTGGTCCAAACCTGACGCCTGGGTGACATGTGCGCTTGGCCCGTACAACTTCGAATTTATGACCGAAGTCCACAAAGAAATCGTAGCTCGTTACCGGGTGGATGGCATTTTTAGCAATCGTTGGGCCGGACACGGGATGTGCTACTGCGAACATTGCCAGCGCACATTCCGTGAAGCCACCGGGATGGAATTGCCGCGCACCCGGGAACCGGGCACCCGTGAAACGGGCACGCGCAATCTGCGTGATCCGGTCTGGCGTGCGTACCTGCTCTGGCGGCAGGAGCGCCTCTTCGCGCTGTGCCGTCTGTGGGATGACGCCATTCGCGCCATCAACCCGCGTGCGTGCTACATCCCCAACTCCGGCGGCGGCGCGCTCAGTTCGCTCGATATGAAGCAGCTCAGCGAGTTGACCCCATTGCTCTTTGCCGACAAGCAGTCGCGCCAGGGCATCACGCCGCCGTGGGCTAACGGCAAGAACGCCAAGGAATTCCGCGCTGTCTACGGGCGCAAACCCATCGGCGGCATTTTTAGCGTCGGCCTGGAGGAGAAGTATCGCTGGAAGGATTCCGTCCAGAGCGAGGCCGAACTGCGCGTCTGGGTTGCCAGCGCCGTCGCCAACGGGATGCGGCCCTGGTTCACCAAGTTCTCCGGACAGATTTACGACCGGCGTTGGCTGCCCGTCGTCGAAGACATCTTCACCTGGCACGCGCGCAACGAGCGTTACCTGCGCAACACAGCGTCGCTGGCGCGGATAGCGGTGGTCTACTCGCAGCAGACGGCGGCGTTCTACGGTGGGGAGCAGGCGCAGCAGAAGGTCGAAGACCCCATCCTGGGCGTCTACCAGGCCCTCATCGAGGCGCGTATCCCCTTCGAGATGGTCCACGACGGGCTGCTGGACGCGGATCATCTCGCGCCGTTCAAAACACTCATCCTCCCCAACGTCGCCGTGCTATCAGATGCGCAGTGCGATCAACTGCGCGCTTTTGTCGCGCGGGGTGGGAGCCTCGTCGCCACGTTCGAAACCTCGCTCTACGATGAGCACGGCGCGCAGCGAGAGGACTTCGGACTGGCCGACCTTTTCGGCGTCCGGTTCGTCGGGCCGGTGGAGGGACCGCTGAAGAACGCCTATCTCAACCCTGAACCGGCAGCGGCAATTGCACCGATGTGGCTGGCGGGGCTGGAGGAGGCCGGGCGATTCATCTACGGCGGTTATCACGTGCCCGTTGAGGCCACGGAACCGGCCTACGCCCCGCCGCTCACCCTCGTGCTGCCCTATCCCGACTTGCCAATGGAGGAAGTTTACCCACGTCAGCCGCACACGGACATTCCTGGCGTTTACTGCCGTCAAGTCGATGGCGGACGTATCGTCTACTTTCCGTGGGACATCGACCGCATTTTCTGGGAAGTGCTTAACGCCGATCACGGCCTGCTGTTGCGCAACGCCGTGCAGTGGGCCACGGATGAGGAATCGCCAGTCGTCGTCACCGGGCCGGGTGTATTGGATGTGACCATCTGGCGGCAGGAAAACTCACTGACGGTGCACCTGGTCAACCTGACCAATCCGATGATGATGCGTGGTTCTTTTCGCAGCCTTATGCCCGCGGGCGCGCAAGAAGTTCGCGTGCGCCTGCCGGAGGGCGTCCGCGCCGGACAAGTACGGCTGCTCAAGTTCGGGAACACGTCACGTGTTGATCAGGAAGATGGTCATTTCGTCATAACTGTGCCGGGGATTGTGGATTTTGAGGTGGTGGCCATTGATATTACGTAAGGGGAGTGGAGTATAATGTGGTTGGAAAGGAAAAACTTCGATGTTGACCTATAAACTCGCTACCCGTGAACAGTACGACATATTTTGGCAATTCATCTCAAGGCAAGCCACCGATTACATGCAGATGACGCTTGAGGAAGCTCGACATCTATTTGGAACTGTCGGTCAGACCTATGGGATTTACCAGGAAGATGCACTGGTCGGTTTTTACTGGATTGAGGAACGTGACAATGTGCTGTATTTAGTTGGACTGGTATTGGCGAGCGAGTTTCAGGGAAAGGGCATTGGCACGCAGGTGCTCACGATGCTGGCGACCACGTATTGTGGCAGGGTGGGAACCATAGAACTACGTGTTCACAAATCGAATGTTCGAGCGCGAAGTCTGTACGAAAGATTGGGCTATCAGACAGTGCGGTATATGGACGATTCGGGATTTAATATCATGCAGCACTCATTGGTGGCGTGATAGTCTATGGTCGAGGTGCTATCATAATGCGCGTCCTAGCTACCCGACACTTTTTCAGAAATAGGGAAGCCAGCGGAAAACGAAGGCTTCTTGGTTGGTTAAATGACGGTCTATCATATCC
>JAFGSL010000067.1 GCA_016934645.1 Anaerolineae bacterium | reverse complement strand
TATCCCCGCGACCGCACAACGCGCGCACGCTGCTGTTCGTCGATCAGCATCACATTGACCGCATCACAAGGGATCACGTGACTCACCTGCTCTAACAAACGATCCAACACTTCATCTGGATCCAGTGAGCGGCTGAGGATCGCCGCAGCTTCAGCCAACGCCTGCGATAGATCGCGCTCCTGCCTCAAATCGTTTTCCGATTGCACCCGCGCGGTGATATCGCCATACGCAACAGCGACGCCATAGCCTTCCAATGGGATGGGCGCAGCCGTCACGTTGATCCACGTCGTTTCGCCATTATCTTTGACGATGCCCATTTCGACGTTCTCGATCAGACGGTTCTCGCGCAGGGCGCGCACGCTGGCGAACTCGTCCCCCGGCATGGGCGAGCCATCTAGCCGGATGATGCGCCATTCCGGCCCGTCGATGGTGCGCTCGCTTTGCCTGGGGACCGGCAGGCCAAGCAGTCGTTCAGAAGCCCGGTTACCCTCAAGGATATGCCCGTAATCGTCGGATATCGTAATCGCCAAAGGGAACGACTCAAACAACACCCGATATTTCTCCAGACTGACGCGCAGCGCCTCTTCCGTTCGCCGCCATGCGATCAACTGCCACACCCCTTCCATCAACAAGGTCAGTTGACGCACATCCGTATCATCATAATTATGCGGTTTATTCGCCACACCGGCCACAATCACAATATGATCGCCGGAGAAAATCGGGACATTGACGTGGCAGCGCAACGCCACGTGGCCTTCAGGATAACCTCTTTTCCAGGGATTAGGTGCGGTGTAGTCGTTGGTGATGATGGGACGGCGTTGACGCACGGCCTCGCCCCACAAACCCGTCGTTTCCAGCGGGCAAACCAACGGTTTATCGGTCAGCGCACATTCCTCCATCACCGTCTTCGACCAGGCTTGCATCGTGAGGATGGTTTCGTCTTCGTTCACAAACGCCAGGTAGCCGATTTCGCTACGGGTCAAGCGCACCGCCGCTTCCAACGCGAAGTCTATGATGGCTTCAGATGACGCCTCGCGCATCTGATTCAGGTGAAGCAAGGTCTCCATCCGCTCTGCGTTAAGCCGCAATGCTTCCCGACCGCGCGTTCGCCCCGTCACATCGCGGTACAACCACAAATGGCCGTGGCGCGCCTCGCCCAACGTGATCGGCGCGTAATCACGTTCCCACACGCGCCCGTCGACCAGAGTCAAGATTTCATTATGCACCACCTCCCGGCCCGCCAGACACGTCACGATACCCTGCACAAAACCTTCGGGATCGCTAAACAATGATTTTGACATCTCCGCAGCGGCAGCGCAGTCCGCATCAATCATCATCTCAGGGGAAGGGACGCCAAATAAGTCGCAGAAAGCCTGGTTGGTGTACAGCACCCGGCGCGCTTCGTTTTCGAATAACACCCCCTGCTGGAGATTCTCCATCAACGCGGTGAGTTGAGCCAGATTTTCACGGAGCGCCTGCTCGGCGCGCACGTGCGCGGTAATGTCCACAAACAAGGTCGCTGTGCTGTTCGGTTCGGTTTGAAAAGCGTACACCTGGAAGGCCCCGGCAATATGCTCATCCTCATACACGAACTGATCCGTGCTCCAGGAAACCCCATGCGCGGCAGCCTGACGATAGCGATCCGGGATCTCGGTCGCGGCGAGTTGCGGAAAAGCTTCTTCGATAGTCTTTCCAATAAACTGCGCGTTATCCACACCAAGGATGCGATCGGCAGCAGGATTGGCGCCGGTAAACACCAGGCGACCATCGGGGTGCAAATTGTAGAGATGGATGCCCACCGGCGCGTGCTGCGCCAGATCAGCAAGTTGCTCTCTCAAAAGCTGCACGGCCGAAACGTGCGCTTTTTCCAAATCGGCGACACGTTGACGCAACGCGTGCACTTCGGCCAACAACGACTCACGGGTTCTGTCCTCATCGATCATAATGCGCCTCCTGATCCTATGCGCCCTGGTGGTCAGAGAGTGCGATCCCGATAAACCAACACAGATTATACCTTTATGATAGTCAAGTGTGACATTTTGTCGAGAAGACCAGAAACAGACTGAGAAACCGCGCAAACCCTTTCGCCCATAGCGCCCACGACAATCTGTTATACAATCATTGTGTTCGAACCTGTGAATACCTATGACAGAAACAACAACCATAACCCATCTACACGTCCACTCCCAGTACACACTGCTGGGAGGGACGGCGTCCGTTGCAGACCTGGCAGCCCGCGCCGCAGCCGATGGATTGAGCCATCTCACACTCACGGACACCAACGCACTCTACGGCGCGGTCGCGTTCACGCGCGCGTGTGGGGCCGCCGGCATCCAGCCTATTCTGGGAATGACGGTCTCTGTCGCCTGGCCCGCGGATTTGCAGCCGCCGGATACCGGCGAGACGCCAGGATTGTTGGTGCTCCTGGCAAACAACACAGCAGGCTACCGCTCCCTGTGCTGCTTGACCTCGCTGCTCCAGGGACACGCCGACCGCGAAACGCGTCTGGCGCGCGGCCTGAGTTGGGATGACCTGCGCACCCACCGTGCAGGCCTGCTCTGCCTGAGCGGGGGACGGCGCGGCTGGATCGAATGCTGCGTGCGCGCCGGAGACACCCAAACTGCGCGACGGCTCGCCGGACGGTTAGCCGGCATCTACGAGGAGCGGACTTACCTCGGTCTGGAATTACACACGGCTGATGACATTTCTGTCGCTCAAGAGATCACCACGATTGGGCAATTCCTGGGGATTCCGCCGGTTGCCGTCCAGCCGGTGTATTGCCTCACACCGGAGGATGTGCCCCGGCTGCGCCTGCTGGCCGCCATCGATCACAACTGTCCCCTGGAAGCCGTCCCGGCGTCAGCCCTGCCGGACAATGGCGACCCGCGCGTCGACCTGCACTGGCTGTCTCCAGCAGAACTCAGCACTCGCTTCGCTACCTTACCCGATGCCCTGGCGCGGACGGGCGAGATCGCCAAACGCTGCGATCCGGCCTTGCCCAGCGGCGCGACTCTCTGGCCCAGGCTCGATCTTCCCGACCAGCAAACCCCGGCGGAGGCGCTGGTCACACAGGCGCAGACCGGATTGACCGCGCGGTACGGCCTCACCCCCGATCCTGCCATCCAAACCCGCCTGGCGCGGGAACTTGACGCCATCAACCGCTACGGCTACGCCCCGCTGTTCCTGATCGTCGCTAACATCGTGCGTTACGCCCACGCGCGCGACATCCCAGTGAGCACGCGCGGGAGCGTCGCCAATGCGCTGGTCGCCTACTGCCTGGGCATCACCACCGTGGACCCCATCGCCCATAACCTGCTCTTCGAGCGATTCCTCAGCCCGGCGCGCGCTGACCTGCCCGACATCGACCTGGACTTTTGCAGCCGCCGCCGCGACGAAGTGCTGGCCTACGTGCGGCGCACCTACGGCGCGGAACACGTGGCGCTCGTGGCGACGATCAGCACGCTGCAATTGCGTTCAGCGGTGCGTGAGGTCGGCAAAGCTTACGGGCTGGACGACGCACAGCTCCAACCGCTGCTGAAAGACCTGCCCCACGGCTGGCATCCACGCCACCGCGACATGCGCACGCTGGACGAAATGCTCGCCCCCTTCAGCGATCCGCAGCAGCGAGAAGTTCTGCGCGCCGCTTACGCCCTCGTGGGACAGCCGCATCACTTGAGCGTGCATCCCGGCGGCGTGGTCATCACGCCTGGCCCGCTGACCGACATCCTGCCGGTGCAGTGGGCGGCCAAAGGCTTCGTCATCACCCAATTCGACCACCAGGACGTGGAGGTGTTG
>JAFGSL010000534.1 GCA_016934645.1 Anaerolineae bacterium | reverse complement strand
GTTCTCGACGCGGATGTTGCGGTGTTGGAGATGTTTGTTTGCCAGACCGAGTACGCGATTTACCACAGCGTTGGGTTGGGTGGGGCGGGGAGAGCGTTTGGGCTTGCGTGCAAATTCCAGGATGCGCGTAACCAGGCTGATAAGCCGCTGTACCTCTTCGTCAGCCATTTGGATGTACTCTTGCTGGTGCTCTGGCTCCACCGGAAACAGCAACATCATCTCCAGGCTGCTATGGATCGTTTGCAGTGGGTTGTTGATCTCATGCGCGAGGGCGGCGGCCAACCGGCCCGTGGCGGCCAGTTTCTCGCTGTGGACGAGTTGTTCTGTAGTCTGTTCCACCAGCCGGCGCTGCTCGTGTTCGGCAGCGTAGAGGCGTGCGTTTTTGAGCGCAATCCCCAATTGCGCGGCAATGGACTCATACAAATGCACGTCTTGCTCGGTAAAAGCGTTGGGCTCTCTGTGCTCCACGTTGAGCACGGCCACGATTTGGTCATCCACGCGCACCGGCACGGCTAATTCTGAACACAACTCGATCGCGCCCGCAAACTTGTAGTAGTTTGGGATGGCGTAAGTGTCGGGAATCAGTACGGGTTGGCCTGTGAGGTACACCTGGCCGGTGACGCTCTTATGTATTGGGACACGCAACTCTTCTGGCTCAGATACCGTGATGCCGATGATGGAAGGATGGATGATCATGTGTTCACTCTGAGGATCGGGAAACGAAAGACTCAAACCATGCGGTTGCAGCGTTTGGTGGATTGTCTCGAGTACTTGCGTCACAATGTGATCGAAATCCAGCGATGAGGCCGCAGCCAGAATGACCTCCTGCAAGAGCCGGGTTTCAGCAAGACGACGCGTGACTTCTTCGTACAGCCGGGCGTTCTCAATCGCCGCCGCCGCCGATCCTGCCAACGTGTTGAGCAGGTTCAGATCGTTTTCATCAAACAGTTTGTCGCCCCAGTTGATGGCCTCAACAATGCCGATGATCTTGTCCTTCGCTGTGAGGGGAACGGCTAACAGCGAGCGTGTCTTCAAACCGGTGAGAGCGTCAATTTGATTGTAGAAGCGCTTGTCTTGTTGTGCATTGCTGATGAGAACCGCCCGTCTGGCGCGCAGGGCCTCACCGGCAATGCCTGCCGTCGCTGGCATACGGGTGCCAACAAGCTGCTCAGAATTCGGGCCTACGGCAGCGGCGAAAATCAGACTGCCTTCAATGGGATCGCACAGCAGCACCGAGGCGGCTTCTGCTTCAAGTAGCACGCGTGTCTCGTGCATCATCTGCTCCAAAACTTCTTCCAGACTCAATGTCGATGTCAGAGCTTGCGTGGTTTTGTTAAGCGCGCTTAACTCGCGGTTGTGACGCGTGAGGGCTTCCTCGGCTTGCTTGCGCGCGGTGATATCCCGTACAATACCGACGATTTGGGTAATTTCACCGGTAGGCGCGCGTATGGCGAACACTGTGATGGTGGTGATGATGGTTCCTTTTTTCGTTGAATGATATTCCGGGCCGATCTTTTCCAAATCCATCGAAGCCTCAAAGGGGGGCAAGGACTCACCCTGCAACGCCCGTATCACCATAGCTTGCAGACTTGGCGTATTATCCACGAGGGCACTATGCAACAGGTTGAATTTGTCCGCGACGAGGTCTGCGGAAGGGATGCCAAACATCTCTAAAAACGCCTGGTTGACGATGGTGGTTACGCCCTCAGGAGTAAAGACGCCGATGGGGTAGGGCATTTGCTGGATGATTTGACTCAAGCGCGCTTCGCTGGCGGCCAGACGGCGTTCCAGGTCGTGTTTGTTTAACGCCGTCTCGATGGTGGAACGCAGTGTTTCGATCTCGAAGGGCTTGATGAGATAGCCGAAGGGTGAGGTCTGCTTGGCACGCTCTAACGTTTCGGCATCGCCGTAAGCCGTGAGATAAATGATAGGGATGTCAAATCGCTCACGCACCTGGATTGCGGCAGAAATACCATCCATTCTCCCTTTCAGGCGGATGTCCATCAGGATCAGGTCGGGTTTGCTGCGCGCTACGGATTCCACGACCGCTTCGCCATAGATTTCGTGCCCGGCGATTTCGTAGCCGCTGCGTTCCAGGTTCATCTTGAGCATTTCGGCTACGACGACTTCGTCCTCTACCACAAAAATGCGTGCCTTTGCCATATTACTTTTCCTCATTCCAGGTAAATGTGACTGCAATACATGTGCCTGCGTTTTGTGCTATGCTTAATTCACCGTCGATTTGGCGCGTCAACATCTTGATGAGCCGTAGCCCCAGGCGGGTGGAGGTCTCCGATTCCACACTTTCAGGCAGCCCCACGCCGTTATCGGCGACTTCGAGCCGTGCATGACCATCGACTTGATGCAACGCCACGCGTAGGGTGGGCGGTGCCCCATCGGGTGACTGCCATTTTGGTGGGAAGGCATATTTCAGCGCGTTGGCAATCAACTCGTTCATGATGAGTGCACAGGGAATGGCAAGATCGATGTTCAGTTCCAGGTCGGCGATGGATTGCTCTACGACGATACCGCGCACCATCGCGTCGTAGGTTTGGGTGAGATAGCGCGTGAGGGATTGGAAGTAGAGTTGTGCGCTGACCTGCGATTCGCCAGGTGTCTGGTAAAGCCGTTCGTGAATCAGGGCAATGGCCTTGATACGGTTCTGGCTTTCACGTAACATCTGCTGCGTGGCTTCATCCTCGATTGCACCGAATTGTAGCTCCAAAAGCCCCAAAATCACCTGTAGGTTGTTCTTGATGCGATGGTGGATTTCGCTGAGCATCAGCGTCTTCTCATCCAGGGCGGTTTGGAGTTGCATCTGGTAGTCCTTGAGTGCGGTAATGTCGCGGCCTACGCCTACAATCCCAATGACTTCACCTTCTGGCCCGTGCAATGGGGAGAGCGTGGTTTGAAAGTGTGCGTCGTTTACCTCCCATTCGTAGGTCACGCTGGCGCCGGTTGTCAAGACCTGCCTGTTGGCCGTCTCGTGGACACGCGCAGCCTCAGCCCCGAAAACTTCGCGGGCGGTGCGGCCCAGGAAGTATTCCGGCGACATCCCCATGCGCTCTATCCATTGCCCATATAGTGCGGTGTGACGCTGTTCGGTGTCCAAAGAGAAGATGACGTCGTCCATCGAATCGACGAACGAGCGCAGCCACGCTTCACTGGCCTTGAGGGCGGACTCGGCCGCGCGACGTGCGGTGATGTCTTCACCTATGGCGGACACGCCGATGATGTTGTTATCAGGATCGCGCACGACCATGTTGTTCCAGGCGATCAAGGCACGCGTAGTCCCGCCTGCGGTAAGAATCTCATTTTCGTGGTGTTGAGGGAAGTCGCCGGTGGCGAAGTGTTGCGCGAAGGCCACATGCATCTCGCCCCGAACTTCAGGCGGGATGAAGGTGTCGAACCAGTCGCGACCAAACACCGCATCCCGTTCCATGCCTACCAATTCTAATCCAAAGTCGTTGCAGAAGGTGACCCGGCCTTCCAGGTCCAACATCAATGCAACCAGGTGCATGTTTTCCAGCATTTCACGGAACTTGCGCTCACTGGCCTCTAAAGCTGCTTGGGAACGTTTGCGTTCTTCTAGTTCCTGTTGCGCCTGCGTATAGAGTCGAGCATTTTCGAGGGCGATGGCAGCGGCACGGGTCAACGGCAGCAAGCGCTCGACATCTTGAGGGCTAAACGTTCCCACCTGATCGCTATCCAGACGCAGTACACCCACGACATGCTTGTCTAGGAAGATAGGCAGAGAAATGTGTGCGCAAAGCCAGACCGTCGCCGGAAGGCGCAGCCAGCGCGGATCGTCATGGGTGTCGGCAGTGATGTAAGGTTTGCCGGTGGCAATGACCTCCGCGCTGATGCTGAAATCGGACAGCGGTTGGATCATCCCTGCAATATCTTGCTCCGAGCCATATTCAGCGTAGCCGCGCCAGCCTACGATGTGCAACGCTTCACCTTCCACCAGGGCGATATTGGAGGCCGTGGATGGCACCAATCGCTGGGCCTGATGTAGAATTTCCATAAGCACGTCGGACGTATCCAGGGCCGAGGCTAATGCCAGCGTTACGTCGCGTAAGGTCTCGGCGCGCAGGCGTTGCTCACGTTCCGCTTCTAACAGGGTGGCTCGCTCGATTTCTTGATGGCGGCGCTCGGTAACGTCCTTAACAAGCGTGGCAAACTGCCAGGGCCGTGGGCTATAAGCCCATACCTCGTAATACCGCTCTAGCTCCGGCACGTAATCTTCTAAGTATGCTGGTTCGCCGGTAAGCGCTACGTTCCCGTAGTCGGTGATCCAGTGGGGATCGAGACCGGGCAATATCTCCAGGACGGTTTTGCCCAGGCAATCCGCACGTTTGAGGCCGGTGATTTGTTCGTAGGCCGGGTTGATCTCCAGGAAGCGATAGTCACACGGGACGCCCTGTGCGTCGGTGACGATCTCGTGCAGGGCAAAACCTTCGGTCATTTGCTCGAACAGCGCGCGATATTTCTGCTCGCTCTCGCGCAAGGCCGCGAGTATCTTTTCCTTTTCCGATTCGGCACGTTTGCGCTCGGTGATGTCAACACCGAAGGCAAAATTGTAACCTTTGCCGTTGTATTCCAGGTAATTGACGGTGATTTCTACGGGATAGATGTGCCCTTCGCGGGTGCGATGGCGGCTTTCCAATGTGAAGGTTTTGCGTTGTTGAATCTCTTGCCAATGGCTTTGCCAACGTTCGGGGGAAAAATCTGGGTCTACATCAGTGACGCCCAAAGTTAGAAGTTGTTCGGGGGTATAACCTAATGCCTCACACGCCCGTTTGTTTACGTAGATGAAATGCCCGTCTTTGTCGATCCAATAAACTTCGATGGCGGCCTGTTCTATCGCAAATTGCGTCATCCGCAGCATCTCTTGCGCCTCTACCTGCGCGGTGACATCTTCGACTGTGTTGATGACGCCGTTGAACGCGCTGTGCTCATCAAACATCGGAGCCGCATTGATTTTTAACAGGATACGCCGGCCGTCGGGCCACTCGATGGCGTGACGTATATCAGTCACCGTGTGTAGTGTACGTTGCACTTGAACAAACGGTAACTGGTCTTTGGGGAATGGGTCGCCATTGTAATCGGTGATGCGCCATTCGGGAGCGTTATAGTGCCGTTGCCGTATTTTGTCGCGGCTCAGCCCCAAAACCTGTTCAGCTTGCGGGTTGGCAAACTCAATCTGCCCCTCACGGTTCACCATCACGATGCCAACTGGATTGGTCTCCATAATACGGCTGACCAGGTTGCGTTCGGCGCGCAGGGCTTCCATAGCTTGCTTCCGTTCGGTGATGTCGCGGCAGAAACCGATGAACTTGCCGCCGTCTGCGTCCAGATATGTCACGGAGAGTTCCACATCAAAAACACTGCCATCCTTCCGGCGATGATGCGTTTCGAAGATTTCAGCCCCGTTCTCAATGATGCGTTGCATACGTGCTGCGGTTGCTGGTGGATCTTCCACAACATCAATGTCATTAATGCACAACGTCAGAACCTCATCCCTGGAGTACCCGGACATAGCACAATACGCTGCATTCACATCTATTAATCTGCCCACAGTGTTGACTACCCAAAAACCTTCCGCTGTCGTCTGAAGGATGGTGCGCAGATATGTTTCATTCTGCTGCAAGGCGTCCATAGCTTGCCGGTACTCGGTGATGTCGCGCCCGATGCCCACCAGGCCCACCACCTGCCTATTGGCATCAAAGAGCGGCAATTTGGAAGTGCGTTGCCAGAGTTCTCTGCCGTTAGCATTGCTCAAATACTCTTGACGATTGAGCAGCGGGACACCGGTGCTCAAAACAGCCTGGTCGTCGGCCATGAAGCTGGCGGCAATTTCAGGTGGGAACAACTCCTCGTCGGTTTTGCCAAGCACCTCGGCTTCCGAGAGACCGATGTTGTCCAGGTCAGCGCGGTTGGCGAGTGTTTTGCGGCCCTCACTATCTTTGGCGTAGATGGCGTCGGGCAGATTGTCGATCAGCGTGCGCAAGAGCCGTCGCTCCTGCGCCAGTGCTTCTTCTGCACGTTGCTGCTCTTCGATGAGCTTCTCGCGTTTCAGCCGGTTTGCCATCAATCCGCCAAGTAGGGCGGAAGCGATTGGGTATATCACCAGTACCGGTGCGCTGATGTTGCGAAGCGTGTGCACGGCCATTTCCCAGGGGAGGGTGAACATCAACGCCAGCATAATGAGGTGGGTTACAAGACCGAACAGGTAAAGCTCGGGCAGCTTGATTTCGTCCAGTGTCCCTCGCCGCAGGCGTCGCCAGATAAGACCAAGACTGCCTGTTACCAAAACCGTGGAAACGCCGGGCCATACACCAGGGCCGCCTTGAAGCATCCGGAGGGTGGCGGTGATGACCATCGCAATGAGCGTGGGGACAGGGCCGAAAAACAATCCCGAAATGCTGAGCAGGACCGAGCGCGTGTCGAATACCAGTCCCGGAACCAGGACCCACGGGGTCAACATCACGGCGACACCGATGACGCCAAGAATCAGACCGGCGAGCAACCGGTGCTGAAAAGCCGCCTCTTGGCCGGTGCGCCAGCGCGACACAAATATGTCAAAGACGAGCACCAGCGACAGCAACAGCGCTGCATTGTGCACCAATTCGAGAAAAGATAATGTAATCATAACTCACTTCCGTCCAGGAAAACGAAAAATCGACTGTTATCCCGGTCGAGTTTGTGATTCTGTGCTCGATTCTAACACCCTTTTAACGCATTATACCCCGGATTTAGCGAAATCATATTCATCATCCGTTACACTTTGATAACGAAAGGTTACGAATGCAGCGTTTGCACACGGTAGATGTGCATCTCCCCTTTACCTTTGACCGGAACGAGGCCGAGGGATTCGGCCATGCACTGTTCTTTGACCCAGCCCCAGGCGTCTTCACTGAGATTGACGGCTTCCACTGCGCCGTGGCTCTGGATGCGTTCGGCTGTGTTAACAGTATTGCCCCAGATGTCGTAGAGGTACTGGCGGTGCCCCACGACCCCCGCCATCACCGGGCCGATGTGGATGCCGACGCGTATCTGCCAACCGGCAGGCAGTGCCCGAGCCACGGGGATCATATCCAGGCCACAGCGTATGCAATTGAGCACAGGATTATTCAATGGGCGCAGCAACCCGGCCGTGGCCAGGAAGGCGTCGCCCAAAGTCTTGATCTTTTGCAGACCGTAGCGCAGCGCCAGATTTTCGTAAGATTCGATCAGGGTTTGCAGGTTGGCGAGGATGTCTTCGGGAGTATGCGTTTCGCAATAGGGAGTGAAGTTGGCGATGTCGGCGAAGAGAACGGCGACGTTGGGGAACTGGCGCGGCTGGACAGTACCGGTGTTCTTGAGTTCCGCGATGATCTCCTGGGGCAGGATGACGTGCAGTAGATCATCGAAGCGCTGTCGCTCGTCCTCGATGCGTTGTAAGTATTCGACCTCTTGATCGCGCAGGCGTTTCTTTTCCAGACAGGTGGAAACGCGTGCGTTGAGCAAGACTGCATTGACTGGTTTAGGAAGGTAATCTTCCGCACCTAATTCGATGCACATAGCGATTTTATCGATGTCATCCAGCACCGACACAATCACTACGGGGATGTCCTGCAAAGCGGATTCGGCTTTGAGGAGGCGCAGGACTTCGTCGCCGTTGAGTTCGGGCATTTCCATATCGAGGATGATGAGATCGGGCTGCATCTGACGGGCCATCGCCAATCCCTGGCGACCGTCCAAAGCCCAGAGGACGTTGTGCCCGGTTTCGCTCAGCAGGGCTTCGAGGAGTAGCGCTTGTGTGGGGCTATCTTCTACCACCAGGATGGTCTGCTCGGATGCACCTGGCTGCAGCGGGTGTGACCCGTAGCCTACAGGCGTCATCCCGGCGAGCAAACTGTATCCTGCGGTGGTATCGTCCATAAGTTATAGCCATTCCCAGTCACTATCGGGAAGGTCGGGCAGCACCACTGTGCCCGTGATGATGCCCATCTGTTTGAGTGTCCCCACCAGCACCGAATCGGCAAAGGCATCTTTGGGGATGTACTCCACCGCACCGAGTTGTAATCCCTGCACGATGGCGTCGTGCTCGTCATGTTGCGTGAGCATAATCACCGGAAGGGATATGGTCTCCGGCCAGTGTTTTAACGTCTGGCAGACCTGGAAACCATCCATATCCGGTAGTTGGATATCGAGGATAATGGCAGCAGGTTTCAGGGTGCGTGCCAAGGTCAGCCCCTCCGCGCCGGTAGTGGCCAGGGTCACATCCAAGTCATTGATCTCCAACAGTGCCCGCAGTGCAAGCGCCTGGGTAGGGCTGTCTTCGATGACGAGGATAGTTTTTTTCATGGCGCTTTCACCGCTTCCATCTTTTCCAATGTGATCTGCACATTATTGGCCGGCAGCGCATCCACGGCGAGATGATCTACCATCCACTGTACATCGCGCAGCGCGGCGGGAGGGATGTGTGCTTCTTTGCCGTCAGTGGTCGTACAGGTAACGCGGACGCCGAGTTGCTCCGGATCCTGGATGCTTTCGATGGCGATCTGACCGACGCGCAATATGCCCAAGCTCATCGCGTTCGCCATCGAAGAGGTTGCCAGCGAGATACGCGCCTGGCTGGTGACATCCATACCGATGGCGCGGGCCAACTCGCGGGTCTTCTGGCGCGCGTTAATGACGTCGCGGTAGTCGCGAACGATGACCGTGGTCTTGAGCCGTCCGTTTTCACCCAGATTGCGCCGCACTAGCTCCACAAAGTCCTTGATGTTGAAGGGCTTGAGGAGATACTCGGTTTCCAGGCGGTCTACCTGTGACTCAAGTTCGGGCGTGCCATAGGCGGTGATGAGGATGGTACGCGACACAAGCTTCTGGCGGTAGATGTAACGAAGCAAGTCCATCCCGTTCGTGCCGGGCATTTTGAGGTCTGTGATGACCACGTCGAAATGTTCACCTTGCGCCAGGCATTGCAGCGCCTCCTCGCCGGAGGTGCGCACCGATACTTCGCACTCATTGCCCAGGGCGCGTGTCAACGCATCCCCTAGCATGCGCGCTAAGCGTAGTTCATCATCAACAACTAGAACCCGTTTTTTGTCCATAACTTCACCTCTTATTCTTCATGGTAGCTAAAGTGACGTGGCCTAACGTTTGCAAACGCTGGGCGATTTGTGGCGGTGCGAGGATCTCATTGGCCGCTTTGCGCGCAATGACTTCGTGCGGCATGCTGTCGACGACGCAGGTTTTCTCATCCTGTGCGATGACCCATCCACCCTGGCGGCGCAGTTTTTCCAATCCTTCGGCGCCATCGTCGCCCATACCTGTCAACTGGACACCGACAGCGCGTGGTCCGTATACGTTCGCTATAGATTTGAACATATAGTTGATTGAGGGGCGTAAACCGCGATAGGGTGGCTCTTTGCTCAATTCGACGATGCCCCATGCATTGATCTGCAGATGGCAATCGTCGGGTGCCATCAGTGCGCTGCCCGGCTGCGGCTTGTCTCCGTGTCCGGCGAGACTGACGCGCAGCGCGGTCTGGGTGTTCAGCCATTCGGCTAGCCCTGGCCCAAAGCCTTTGGTGATGTGCTGCACGATCAGAATCGGCAGGGGGAAGTCCGCCGGGAGTGGTCCCAAGATGGTCGCCAGGGCTGCCGGACCGCCGGTCGAAGAACCGATGCCGACAATGTGCGCGTTTGGGCGTGGACCTGTGCCTTTCATCTGTTCCGGCAGTGCTGTTGTTGTGGGGGGGGATACCGTCGCTCCTGGCGCCGCGGTTTTGCGCGCTTCGGGATCCCAGCGCCGCACGACCGCCACTTTTGCCATCAATCGCATCGTTTGCAGCACCGTTTCCCAGGCCACCTCGTCACCTAGAGGAGGCTTGTTTACAACTGCCAGTGCCCCTAGCCGCATCGCCTCGAAGGTGAGGTTCACATCCGAGTACATCAGCGTACTGGTGAGCAGCACGATGGGTGTGGGGACTTCGCGCATGATAGCGCGAGTGGCTTCCAATCCATCCATCTCCGGCATGATGATATCCATGGCGATGATGTCCGGGCGAATGCGGCGCGCCAGTCGTACGGCATCTTCTCCGGTCTCGCCCACACCGACGACTTGCAAGCCACCGGCGCTTTCCAGCATGGCGACCAACAGCTCCCGCGCCGTGCGCGAGTCGTCAATCACCAGAACGCGAATGGGTTGGGGGGCGTTATCCGACGACATCGGTAGGCTCCGAAGTGGGCATAGTTTCCGGCAACAGGTCGGAGACTTGCTCTTCTGCAGCAGGCGGCTTTACTTGTTCCAAGCTTTCCAGGACGACGTTATAGGCATAATCGTCTTTGACAATAAAGTCCCGTGCCCCTGATTCCAGAATTTCCATAAACGCCTCTGGCTCGTCATGGCTGGTGAGGATGATCACCGGAATCGATGCGGTCTGTGGGTTGGCTTTCAGTTCCCGGCAGACCTCGAAGCCGTTCATCCCCGGCATTTCCAGGTCCAAGACAATCGCGTCAGGCTGTTGCGCGTCGGCGAGTGCCAATCCCTGGCGCCCATCGGTGGCGCACAGGACCGTCAGTCCGGCATCTTCTAGCGCGTTTTTCAGCGCCAGCGCTTGTACTAAACTGTCCTCAATGATTAAAATTGTGCTCATTCCTACCTCCTGCATGCGAATGGGCGAATGAGCAATTTACTCATTACTCATTACCCATTACTCGTTACCCAATCCCTAATCCCCACTTCACTCAAATCAATTGCTCGATAGTTTCTAGTAAGTTATTTTGATCGAAATTGCCTTTGACGATGTAGGCATCGGCGCCAGCCTCGATGCCGCGTGCTTTGTCGGCGGCCGAAGCCAGGGATGTGACCAGGATGACGGGAACCTGTGCGGTACGTGTGTTCGTCTTCAACTGCGTTGTCAGGTCAATGCCGTCCAGGCGTGGCATAGCTACATCGGAAATCACCAGATCGGGCAGCGCGATGTCGGCCTCGATCGCATTAAGAGCCTCCAAACCGTCGGTTGCTACGCTCACGTTATAGCCAGCAGCCTCTAAAATGTTCTTTTCCAATGTGCGCGTGGTGATGGAGTCATCCACGATGAAGATGTGTTTCTGTGGCTTGAAAGCGTCAGCTTCGGCCTCCGCGGGCGCTGTCTGCAGGGCTACGATGCCCCGTCCTTCATTGCGCAGCGCCAGCTTGATCAAGTCTCCGGCATTGAGTACCAGCAGCACTGCACCGTCACCGGTAATTGTGGCACCGGCGATCCCACCAAGGCGCTGTACTTGGTTTCCCAGGTCCTTGATGACGACTTCCTGTTCGCCATGCAACCCATCCACGATGAAGGCCATTCGCCGTTGCGCAGAGGTCAGCAGCAGTACGGTCAGCCGATGGTCAAGCCTATCCACCTGCGCTGTGCGGGGCAGTCCAAGCACGTCGCTGAGATGCGCGACACTAAAGGCAGTCTCATTGTAGCGCAGCATCTCGCGCCCTCCCACGTGGTAGATTTCGCGTGGCGTGACATCGAGGATGCGCTCGATTGCGTTCAAGGGAATGGCATAGGTTTGGTTCGAAACCTGTACGACGAGTGCGCGCGAGCTGGTCAACGCGAGCGGCAGCGTGAGTGTGAACATTGCGCCGTTGCCATTGTTGGAGGCGACGTGGATGCGTCCGTGCAGTTCTTCTACGTTGCGGCGAACCACATCCAGCCCCACACCCCGTCCGGACACGTCGGTCACGATAGGGCTGGTGGAGATGCCGAGACCGAAGATGGCTTCGGTCAGTTCCATCTCGCTCAGAGTGTGTGCCTCAGCACCAGTGCGTCGCGCGAGTACGCGCCGAATTGCCTCGAAATCCAATCCCCTGCCGTCGTCACTGATGCTGATGACGATGTTCTTCTCCACCTGCTCGGCCTTGAGCGTGATCGCCCCAGATCTGGGTTTACCTAGACTGGCACGCGCATCCGGCGTTTCCATCCCGTGATCGATGGCATTGCGCAACAGGTGGATGAGTGGGTCCTTGATTTGCTCCAGTACCCGTTTATCGAGCTCCACGTCTCCGCCGATAATGGTAAGGGCGGCTTCCTTGCCTGCTGAGTGGGCTAGGTCGCGCACCATCCGTCCGAAGGTAGCGGTGATGGTGTTGAGCGGCAACATCCGCGCGCGCTTGATCTCGTCCTCCAGCGCATCGACGGCGAGAGAGAGCTGCATTGTATCGTTGGAGTATTCGCGCCCCATGTCGTTGATCAACGCGACCATATCGCGCAAGTGCTCCTGGCTTGACGTGAGGTAGGAGAGTATACGATCGGTGTCGCGGCTCAGGTGATCATCGGTCGTGCGACGAGCGGCACGACGGTTTAGACGGCCGTAAGTTTCACGCACAGCGAGCCATTCTTTTTGCCAACTGCCCATCGCGTCTTGCGCGTGTTGCACCTGCGCCAGCCGTTGTTCGGCACGGATGCGGGTGATGTGCAGTTCGCTGAGTTGTGCCATCAGTGCGTCCAGCTTGGCTGCGTCGATGCGAATGGTCTCTACGCTGCTCGCGCGCTCTGAAACCCGTTCTACGGCGCGCTCTGTGACGCGCTCTGCGACGCGCTCTGCGACGCGTTCTACGACCCGTTCTGCGTCGCGCCCTGCGTCGCGCTCTGCACGCAACACGGGCGTTTCCTCGGCAGCCACGGGATCGACGAGTGCTTGTGGCGCTACGGCGGCTGTTTCTGGTTCCGTAGCTTCCTTGGGTAGGGTTGCCACCGATGGTGTCAGGATCGGCTCAGCAGGTGCGGATGGTTTGGGTTTGCGGAAGGGATCCAGCGCAGCCACGGCCTGGGCCGCCTGCGGTGGCGGGCTGGTTGCCCCGGCTTCGAACGCTTTCTCGACGTCCTGGATGGCATCCAGCATCCCATAGCAGGCTGTGAACAGCGCGGGTGTCAGCTCGACGGTTTGCTTGTTCACCCCGTCGAGCACATCCTCAAGTGCGTGTGCCATCTGAGCCACCACGTTGACGCCCACCGCGCGCGCTGCGCCCTTTAGGCTATGTGCTGCGCGGAAGATCGCCCGCAGTGTTTCGGGCCTCTGGGTGCTATCCAATTTGTTCTGCTCCAGGGCCAACAGACCATCGGTCATCGTCTGGATGTGTTCGGCCAATTCTGCACGAAAACTGGCGATTAACTGTTTGCGAACCTGT
>JAFGSL010000533.1 GCA_016934645.1 Anaerolineae bacterium | reverse complement strand
TCCGGCCTTCCTCGGCCTCACGGGACTGCGCCACGCCCGCAGTCTCAACGTACCGGTCGTGGCCTCGTATCACACCGATCTACCCGGCTACACCGACATCTATCGGCTGGGTTTGTTCCGCGAAACACTCTGGGCCTACTTCCGCTGGCTACACAACCAGGCTGATCTGAACCTGACACCTTCGCACTTCACCCGGCAGGAATTGGAAGCGCACGGATTTGAACGGGTAGGGGTGTGGAGCCATGGCGTGGATACCGAGCAGTTCCATCCTCGCCACCGCACCGCGGAATGGCGCGTGCGGCTCACTGGTGGGCGTCCAAACGCGCCGCTTCTGCTCTACGTAGGTCGCCTGGCTGTGGAAAAACGCATCGAATGGCTACGACCAGTGTTGGAAGCTCTACCGCAGGTTTGCCTGGCAATAGTGGGGGATGGACCTATACGTTCCACACTGGAAGCGCAGTTCGCCGGTACATCAACGGTTTTCACGGGCTATCTGCGCGGCGATGACCTTGCTGCCGCGTATGCTGCCGCCGATGTGTTCACGTTCCCTTCAGCCAACGAGACATTTGGTAATGTCGTCCTGGAGGCGATGGCTTCCGGGCTTCCGGTGATTGCGCCACGCGCCGGCGGGCCTGTAGATTTAGTCATCCAAGGCATCAACGGATTCTTGTGCGAGCCCAACGACCAGACGGAATGGCTCTCACTTATCCACCAGTGTGTGCTGGAAGAGCCAACAATGACACAGCGGATGGGGCAACGCGCGCGTAGCTTTGCTGAAAGCCATAGTTGGGAAGCCGTTTTCGACGGCTTATTGCACGACTACGCCAAACTGCTCAGATCTAGATCCACGCCAGTGGTGGACAAGCATCCAACGCATTTACCGCCATCGCTCAATTCCCCGGATTTTCGCCCCCATCTGTAACTACCTCGGTTCCCCATAGCGATCCCAAGACCCTTGTTTTGTGATCGCTATGGGTTCGTAAAAATATAACTTCCCGCTTTATTGCTCTAAGCCCCGTCCCCGGGGCGCTCTGCGCGGGAACTTATTCTTTTACAGGCCCTATGGATTGTCACGCAGGTATTCTTTGGGGTTTAACAAAACGTTAACCTTTTGTACATAGTTGGTTAACGTTGCCTTTCTATAATCAGATATGATCTCACGATGTTTCTAAGGAAAAAATATGCACATTCTCATTACAAACGATGATGGAGTTATGGCCCCGGGCTTATTGGCGCTGGCGCAGGTTATGCGCGACTTGGGGAAAGTGAGCATTCTGGCACCGGACCGTAACTGGTCGGCCTCGGGGCACGTCAAGACGCTAGATCGGCCTTTACGTGTCAAGGAGGTTGTGCTCAGTGATGGGACGCCAGCGCTTACCAGTGATGGCGCGCCTTCTGATTGTGTGTCTCTGGCTTTGCTGGGATTGTTGCCTGATAAGGTGGATCTGGTTGTATCCGGAATCAACCCCAACGCAAACGTCGGTCATGATGTGACCTATTCCGGCACTGTAACGGCAGCTATGGAAGCCGTCATTGGCGGCATACCGGGTGTCGCGGTTTCATTGGATTCACCAGAAAACCACTTGGGGTTGATCGATTACGCCCCTGCCGCCGCACTGGCACGGCAGATCGTCCAGGCCCTGCTGGACAACGAGGAGTTGCCTCCCGATGTGTTGTTGAACATCAACATCCCCTATTTGCCCGCAGAGCAAATCAATGGCATACGCATTACCCGGCAGGGAATGCGTGTCTACCGCAGCCGGCTGGACAGCCGCGAAGACCCACGCCACAAAGCCTATTACTGGATCGGGGGCGACGCTCCAACCGGTATCCCCGAAAAAGGCACAGACATTGGCGCGTTAATGGAAGGCTACGTCTCAGTCACGCCTCTGCAACTGGATCTAACCGCCTACAATATTTTGCCGGTATTGGGGACGTGGGGACTATAGGAAGGAGAACAACTCATGGCAGATAAAATCTTGGTCATCTATGCGACCTGGACCGGCGCTACACGCGGCGTGGCCGAAGCCGTTGGCGAGACACTCCACGCGCAGGGGAAGGACGTGGATGTGCGAGATGTCAACGCAGTACGCGCCCTCGCTGCATATCGCGCTGTGATTGTGGGAACCCCGGTGCACACGGGAAGAATTCCCAGGGAACTGACTCGATTTATCAAACGCAACGCAGCAACGTTGGCGACATTGCCGGTAGCCTACTTTGTGGTCTGCCTGGCTATCGCGGAGGACACACCAGAGCATCGTCAAGAAGCGCTGGGGTACCTGGCCACGCTGTACCGGAGTGCACCGGTAGTAAAGCCAGTGGACACTGCGCTCTTCGCAGGAGCCGTGCTGACAGACACTCAGGAATTCGCGCAGCTACCGCGCCACGTTAGACTGCCGATCAAGTTTATGGGCAAAACTCCCGATCGCCGCGACTGGGATGCGATTCGTGGCTGGGCAACGGCATTAGGGGATAAATTGCCGACCTAGATTAGACAACAGGAGCGAACTTGCGCAGGCTCACCTCAGAGTCGAATTCAGAAAACTCACCGGTGACCATAAACAGGATACGCTCGCAAATATTTGAAACGCGATCCGCAGCACGTTCCAGGTCGTGCGCCGCCCACAGTAAATAATTGGCTTGCTCAAGACAGGTCGGATCGGCCAGGATGTAGGTAATCAATTCCCGGTAGACCTGCTCGTAAAGATGATCCACCTCATCGTCTAAAGCCGGGATAGCGTGTGCGGTTTCTACATCGCGCTCGATAAAGGCCACCAAAGCGTTCCGCAACATCGACAAGGCCTTCTCGGCCATCAAAGGAATGTCAATCAGGGGTTTGAGCAGGGGCTGCTGCCCGATCAACAAGCTGATCTTGGCAATACCTTTAGCGTAGTCACCGATGCGCTCCAGCTCGGTCACAATTTCGAGGATGGCCGCCAGCACCCGTAAGTCAATGGCTACCGGCTGTTGCAGGGCAATCAAGGCCAGGGTTCGGTCCTCAATCGCATAACGCCGGGCGTTGATGTCGATGTCCTTTGCAATTAAGGTTCGCGCCCCTTCCATATCCCGCTTCTTGAGAACACCTATAGATGCGATGATGGCGTCTTCGACCATAGTTCCCAAAATCAGGGTCTCATCCTCGAGATGCTGTATTTCGCGTGCAAGCGTTTCGCGTGGTTGTGGCATTCTTATACCTCGATCTAGACAGTTTTACATGTGCAGGGGGGCACTTTGCGAACCAGAATTCTCACCACTGATAAGAACCTCACTGGTCACAAATGGCTCAAGGCGTGCTTCCTGCGACCAATTTATCAGATAGGCTAACACTTGGTCGCTCAGCGCATCGCGTACCTGGCGGAACACCTGCATTTTCGCCGCGTCACCGCCTTCGGCGGCGGCTGGATCAGGGAAACCTATATGAACCTGGCGTCCCTGGCCTAACCATACCGGGCAATTCTTGGCCGCCTGATCACAGACCGTAATCACTACATCGAAGTCCATCCCACGAAATTTCTCAGTCGGTTTGGACCACTGCTCTGAACTATCAATGCCTAATTCGGCCAATGCCTGCGCCGCCATCGGATGGATGTAGCCGGCGGGCTTTGTTCCAGCCGAATGTGCTTCCCATGACGCGCTCAGAAAATGATTTACCAGGGCCTCAGCCATCTGGCTCCGCGCGGAATTGCCCGTACAGAGAAACAAAACTCGTTTTTTATTCATCGTTGCCTCCTTTGGGAGTATGAAGTATGAAGTATGAAGTATGGAGTATGGAGTATGGAGTATGGAGTATGGA
>JAFGSL010000066.1 GCA_016934645.1 Anaerolineae bacterium | reverse complement strand
CAACACCTGAGCCTCGCCTTCTAACTCAATCGTGCCAGTCTCCAGGACGTAGCCGCGATTGGCAATTGACAGCGCCATGTGGGCATTCTGCTCCACTAACAGCACCGTCACACCTTCGCGGTTGATCTCCTGAATGATGTCGAAGATTTCCTCCACCAGGATCGGCGCAAGGCCCATCGAAGGCTCATCCATCAGCAGCAGCTTGGGCTTCGCCATCAACGCGCGCGCGACAGCAAGCATCTGCTGCTCACCGCCGGAGAGCGTGCCGCCAGTTTGTTCCACGCGTTCCTTCAGGCGAGGAAAAAGCTGGAAAACGTGTTCCATGCTATCGGCAATTTCGCGCTTGTCTTTGCGTGTGAACGCCCCCATTTCCAGATTCTCGCGTACGGTGAGCGGCGCGAAGATGCGACGACCTTCTGGCACCTGCACCACGCCCATCGGGACAATGTCGCTGGCGGATCTGCGTGTGATGTCCACGCCATCGTAGAGAATCGAGCCGCTGTCGGCGGGCTGCAAGGCAGAAATTGTGCGCAGCGTGGTCGATTTGCCGGCGCCGTTCGCGCCGATGAGCGTCACCACTTCACCACGATCAACGTGAAAGGAGACGCCGTGCAGCGCGCGAATTGCGCCATAAGATACGTACAGGTCCTTGACTTCTAAAAGCGCCATAATGCCCCTACCTGATTTCCACGGCCTGACGGCCCAGATAAGCCTCGACCACGTGCGGGTCGTTGCGCACATCGGCGGGGAACCCGCGTGCGATGATCTCGCCGAAGTCCATTACCGTGATCCACTCGCAGATGTTCATCACCAAACGCATCCGGTGCTCCACCAGCAAGATCGTCAGATCGAAGCGGTCACGAATGAAGTGGATGAGGTCCATCAACTCGTCGATTTCTTGTGGGTTCATCCCAGCAGCCGGTTCATCCAGGATCAGCAGCCGGGGATAAGCCGCCAGCGCGCGCGCAATCTCCAGGCGACGCTGCAAACCGTAGGGCAAGCTACCCGCGATGTCGTTCCGCCGCTCGCCCAGACCAAAGATTTCCAGGAATTCCTGAGCCTGCGCCGCCATCTCCGCCTCCTTCTCGCGGAAGCGTTTGGTGTGCAGCACCGAATCCACCAACCCGTATCCCGCGTGCGGGTGATACGCAATGCGTACGTTGTCCAGCACCGTCAGATTGGCGAACAATCGGATGTTCTGGAATGTGCGGGCGATCCCCATCTGAATGATTTCGTGTGAGGGCAACCCAACAAGCTCGGCATCTTTATAACGGATACTGCCCTCGCTAGCGCGATAAACACCCGTGATCAAATTGAACACCGTCGTTTTGCCGGCGCCGTTCGGGCCGATCAATCCAACGAGTTCCCCGTGACGCAGCGTCAGATCAAAGTCGTACACTGCCCGTAAGTTGCCGAAAAAGTGCGTCACACTGTCTATTTCCATAACCACGGGACGGGCTTCGATCTCCGGTGCAATGCCTTCTGGTCGCCCTTTCATGCTGCTCCCTCCTGTGGAACGACAACTGTAGCCTCACCGCCATCATGAGCCTTGGGCGGCAGTGGCGGCGCGACCCGGCGTAAGAACGGTATCTCGTAACGGCCAAACACACCTTCAGGCCGCAGTAACATCATCAGCAGCAAGATCAAGGGATAAACGACCAGACGCCACGTCTCGAAGCCGGTGGGCAAAACCAACCGCAAGATGCCTTCGAGCAAGAGGATCCAGAAGAAGCCGGTGACAATGGTGCCCGTCATACTGCTCAACCCGCCGAAGACAACGATGATCAGCGGATTGAACGACTGAATGAAGTTGAAAGACTGCGGGTGCAAAAAAGCCAGGTCGTGCGCGCGAATCCCACCGGCAAGGCCCGCAAAGATGCTGCCGAGCACGAAAGTCAAAATTTTAGCATTCGTCACATCGATGCCCACCAGTTGCGCCGCCCGCTCGTCCTCGCGCACGGACACAATCGCACGCCCCACACTCGAATGGAGCACGTTGCGCATGACGACGATTACCAGCAGCAACGAGGCGAACACCCACGGCCAAGTCGTCCATTGTGGGATCCCGATCATCCCGCGCGCGCCCTTCATCTCCGGGAAAGGCAAAAGCGTGTCGGTGTTGTCCAATAACACTTTGATGATGATCGTAAAGCCGAGCGTGGCGATACCGAAGTAGTCCGAACCCAGCTCAAGCACAGGGATGCCGAACAGGAAACTGGCAATTCCTGCCAGACCAGCACCGCCGAGTAGCGCGAGCAAAAAGACGATTTGCTGCGACACGGCCGTGGGTAACACGCCCAACACTGCCGTAAAGACTGGCCCCAACACCGGCACGCCCACCATCACCGCCACCACGAAAGCGAGAATCGTAGCGAGCACGTAAAACGCAAAGCGTGTCATCACGGTGACGCCGTAGAACCGACGTAGGAAGGCCGACAGCAGCACGTACAGGCTCAAAGCCAACAGCGTGCCCGCCAGGGTAACCACCAGCCCGGAGGGATCGCCGCGCACCCAACGCCACGTGACGTCCGCCGAAGCGTAAGCCCCAATCGCGTAGAAGCCATACTGTCCCAGCGAGAATTGCCCGTTGAACCCGTAGATCAAGTTTAAGCCAAGCGAGACCATCGTAATGGCCGCGCCCCAAAAGATAATGCCGCGCCAGTAGTTGTTCAGCAAGCCCGCGCTGAGGAGGACCTGCACCACGAAAAAGATCACCAACCCCACGGTGATGAACGCAACACTTGGTTTTATTCGTTTCAGCATGGCCTGCCTCCTACACCTTTTCCGCCGGCGGTTCGCCAAAGATCCCCTGCGGCCACACCAACAGCACCACAATCAGCAAGGAGAAGGCCACCGCGTCGCGCATCGGGGTCGAGATGAATCCGGCAGCGAGTACCTCGGCCTGCCCCATAATCAAAGACCCAACGAACGCCCCCGGAATACTGCCGATCCCACCTATCACTGCCGCCACGAACGCTTTGAGGCCGGGAATGATACCCATCAAGTGATGCACCTGCTTGAACGCCGTCGCGTAGAGCACACCCGCAGCACCGGCCAGACCGCCGCCGAGCGCAAACGTCGCCGTGATGACGCCGTCGACGTTGATGCCCATCAGCCGGGCGACCGCTTTGTCATATGCCGCTGCGCGCATCGCCTTGCCCAGGCGTGTGTGGCTCACCACGTATTGCAGGAGCACCTGCAGAAGAATCGAGCCGCCCATAATGACTAGCGTGACATTCGACGCCGACAGGTCCCACACTTTGCCGCCGGTCTGGATTTTCACGCCCGTGAGCGTCAGCACAGCAGCCATAAATCCAAAGAACAACAAGCCAAACTGGAGCAGTGGGTGACGTTTCCAGGTCTGCGCCTGGACGTTGCCCTTGCGCGCCATCTGCGTCAGCCAGCCAAAGGCGAGCACGGAAATGGCGAACAATACCCAGACCACCACAAGGACCCACGGCGCAATCATCCCGGCGCTGTACACACTCACCTCGAAAGGCCGCGGATAGGTGATGTAGTTGTTGGTGAAGACAAACGGCAGCGCACCAAAGTACTCCACAAAGAAAGAAACGCCAATGGCCGTAATCAGCGCGGCGATACGAGGTTTGTTGCGCAACGGCCGGTAGGCGAAACGTTCCATCACCACTGCGAGGGTGGCCGAAATCGCCATCGTCAGGATGATCACCGTCACCGTGCCGATGAGCATCATCAGGCCTTCAGAGATGCCGGGGAAAATCCAGGCCGGCCAGCGGTGTAAATCCAACGTCGCCACAGCGTAAAAGCTGGTAAACGCACCCACCATAAAGACATCCCCGTGGGCAAAGTTGATCAACTTGACGATACCATAGATCATGGTGTAGCCTAAGGCAATCAGAGCATAAATAAATCCTAACTGAAGTCCATTGAGTACTTGCTGCACGAAAACGCTTGGGTTCTGAAAGAACGCCTGCCCCAAGACATACACCACGAGTAGGCTCAAGAGCACAAAAAGCCCCTGGCTAAAACGATTGAGGGCCATCCCGTTGCGCCGCTTGAGCATCACGCCGCTCTGCGTCGGTCTTAAAACTGTCTGCGCCATCTTTAACCTCCCAAAAAAGAAAGCCGGGGCAAATTAGTTTTGCCCCGGCTTCCCAAAATCGTTAAAACAACGCCGAGGGAACAAGTCCCTAAGGGGCAACCGTATCCATGTAGTTGACCGCCCCGTCCTTCACCTGAAGAATCACCGCGGCCTTGACCGGGTTGTGCTGCGCGTCGTAGGAGATACTGCCGGAGACCACGTCAAACGTACCGGTCTCCAGAATCTTCGCAACCTCGATGGGATCGGCCTTCCCGGCCTTATCGATGCCCTGGAAGAGGATATTGGCCGCATCGTAAGCCAGCGCCGCCAGCGCGTCGGGTGGCGCACCGAACTTGGCCGCGTACTTCTTCACGAAATCCTGCACGACAGGACGCGTGTCCTGATCGGAGAAGTGGTTGGTGAAGTAACCGCCATCCGTTGCCACGCGATCCAGGTCCGCAGAGTCCCAGCCGTCGCCGCCCAGCAGCACCGCCGTGATGCCCTTCTCCTTCGCCTGCCCGGCGATCAGGTTCACAGTGGAGTAATAGTCAGGCAGATATAACACATCGGGGTTCGCATCCTTCACCTTGGTGAGAATGGCGGAGAAGTCCGAGTCATCGCCGGTGTAGGTTTCCTTAACGAGGACCT
>JAFGSL010000532.1 GCA_016934645.1 Anaerolineae bacterium | reverse complement strand
GGCCCAAATTGGCGACATTGACCTGCCGGAAGCCAACATCGCTGTGCTCGTGGGAACCGCCCTCGGTCCTGACCGTCCCCGTGAGTACCCCGATGCCGCGCAACACACTACGTTGCGTGTCCACACCCTCTGGGGCGAGATGGCCTACCAGCTTGGCGGCGCTGAAGCCTACGCGCTGGTCGCCAAGGCAGATCAGGCTGGCGTCAGCCCCGGCTCAGACGCCCTCAGCGAATTGTTCTTCAAGTTCGGGCCGTGTCTCGTCATTGTGGATGAACTGGTCGCCTATGCCCGCAACCTCTACGGGGTCAAAGAACGGTTGCCGGGCGGTACCTTTGAGTCCATTATGACCTTTATGCAAGCCCTCACCGAGGCCATCCGGCGCACCGCCGAATCTATGTTGCTGGTCTCCGTCCCCGAATCCGACATCGAGGTGGGGGGCGAGGCCGGCAAGGCGGCCCTGAATACTCTCGCCCACATCGTCGGGCGCATCGAATCCATCTGGAAGCCGGTCACTACCCTGGAAAGCTTTGAAATCGTGCGGCGGCGACTCTTTGCCTCGAGTGTGGATTACGCCGCGCGCGATGCCGTGGTCAATGCTTTTGGCGATCTCTACCGCAATGCAGCCGGCGAGTTCCCCTCCGGCGTCGCCGAGCGCGACTACCTGGATCGAATGCGCGCTGCCTACCCCATTCACCCGGAGTTGTTCGACCGGCTTTATCAGGACTGGTCCACGCTCGAACGCTTTCAGCGCACGCGCGGCGTCCTGCGGCTGATGGCCGCCGTCATCCACCAACTGTGGACGCGCGGCGATCAATCCCTGCTGATTATGCCGGGCACGCTCCCCCTGGACGCGACGCCGATCCGCAACGAGCTGTTGCGTTATCTGCCGGATACCTGGTCCGCCGTCTACGAAACGGACATCGACGGCCCCGAATCCCGCCCCTTCAAAATCGACGGCGATGTCCCGGTCCTGGGACGTTACAGCGCCACCCGGCGCGTCGCGCGTACCATCTTCATTGGCAGCGCCCCTTCGGTGGCTGGGCAACACGTGCGCGGATTGGAGGAAGTGCGCATCCGTCTGGGCTGTGCCCAGCCCGGCGAATCCGCCGCCACCTTCGGCGATGCACTACGCCGGATGGGCGGGGCGCTCACCTACCTCTACACCGATGGCAGCCGCTACTGGTACGACACGCGCCCCACCGTCAACAAGCTGGCCCGCGACCGGGCGCAGGCGTTCAAACCAGCAGATGTGGATTTGGAAATCATCACGCGGCTGCGGAAAGTGCCCAAGACGCGGGATTTTGCCGCCTTCCACGTTGCGCCATCAGGGACATCCGACGTGATAGACGAGGGCTGTGTGCGGGTCGTCGTTTTGCTTCCCGGGGACACGCACAAACGTGGCGCTGCCGAATCTGCGGCCATAGTCGCCACGAAACGCTTCCTGGCAAGCCGGGGAAACGCGCAGCGGCTCTACAAGAATATGCTCGTCTTCATTGCGCCCGACGATAACGACGCGGCGGCGCTCGGAAGCGCCGTTCGCGATTATCTTGCCTGGGACTCGATTAACGAAGAGCGCGAAGAACTCAACCTGGACGCCCAACAGCGGCGGCAGGTCGCTAGCAGTCTGAACAAGGCCAATGAGACGGTCGAAGTGCGCTTGCGAGGCACCTATAGCTGGCTTATCGTGCCGGAACAGCCGGAGCCGCTTGGCCCAATCACCTTCCAGGCCGGCCGTATCAGCGGCGACGACAACTTCTATGCCCGCGCTGCTCGCAAACTGCGCAACGACGGCCTGCTCATCGAGGAATGGTCGCCCGACATTCTGTGCATGGAACTGGAACGCTACATCTGGAATGACGAGCGTGGGTGGGAAGTAGGCCTCAAACAATTGTGGGAATATCTTGCGCAGTACGTCTACCTGCCGCGTCTGGCGGATCGTGAAGTGCTCTTGGCCGCAGTCAAAGCCGGTGTAGGACGGCTGGACGCGCCCATCGCCTACGCCACCGGCAAACATCCCGAAGGGCATCACACCGGCGTGCTGTTCCGCCAATTGGGGCAGGTGTACTTCGACGAGCACAGCCTGCTGGTACACCCCGATCACATTGTGAGGCCCCCGGAGGTTGTCAAACCTCCAGAGCCGCAACCGGGCGGCAAAAAGCCAGTGTATGTGACAGGTGGAACCACGCCTTCAGATAGTGGCGGTACAGTCGAGCCGGAACCCGAACCACAACCGGCCCTCACACGCTACTACGGGCGGGTCGATGTGGATGCTCAACGTGTTAACAAGGATATGGGCCTCATCGTCGAAGAAGTCATCCAGCGCCTCACCAGTCAAGTCGGCTGCGAGGTAGAGATTACTGTGGAAATCCACGCCCGCAAGCCTGATGGCTTCGACGAAAGTACAGTACGCACGATCAGCGAGAACAGCCGGACATTGAAGTTCGAGCAGTATGAGTTTAACGATGCCTAGATACCAGTAGTAACATAGTTCTGCACTCAAATTCCCTCTTGACAAACTCATCAACCTATCGTATAATCATAATGCAACCGGTTGCAAACAATCATTGACACCAGGAGACAAATGAACGCAAAGGCTGTCCAAACCATCGCCGATATCGCTCGACTGACAGGGGTGTCGAAGTCGACGGTGTCGCGCGCATTGAATGACAGCCCGCTGATCAGCGAAGAGACGAAAGCGCGGATTCGCGCCGTGGCGAAGGAACACAATTTCCAGATCAACGTCGCAGCCAGCCGACTCAGCCGGCAGGAAAGCCGCACCATCGGTTTTGTCGTGCACGCGTACCAGGAATGTAATGATTACTCGGTCAACGATCTCTTCCTTTTGGAGGTGCTCGGCGCTATCACCAACACGTTGTTAAGCTCGCATTACGACCTGTTGGTGGCCAATATCGATCCGCACGATCCCAATTGGCCGCACCAATACCTGGATACCGGCCGGGTGGATGGCTTCATCCTGTTGACCTCCACGCGCAAGCAGGTTCACATCACGACGCTCGTGAAAATGAAAGCGCCGTTCATCGTGTGGGGAACGCCCCAACCTCCTTACAGCTATTGCTCGGTGAACAGTGACAATTTCAGCGGCGGAAGGCTGGCGACCGAGCATCTCCTGCAAAGGGGAAGGTGTCACATCGCCTTCGTGGGCGGGCCGGCGGACGAGGCCGAAACACAACGACGATATGAAGGCTACATCGCCGCGCTGCAAGAGGCCGGGCAAGAGGTTGATTCAGAACTGGTCAAGTACGGCGACTGGACGACCGAGTCCGGCTCAGAGCTAACGCAACACCTGTTGGAAGCCAGGCCCGACATGGATGCCGTCTTCGCCAACAGTGACCTGATGGCCGCCGGGGCGATGAACGTGCTGCACGCACTAGGACGGCGTGTGCCCGAGGACGTCGCGGTGGTGGGGTACGACGATCTTTCGCTCGCCAGGTTCAGCAGCCCCCCCCTGACCACGGTCAGCCAGAACCTCCCCATGGCAGGGAAAATGCTGGCCCAGAACCTGATCCAATATCTCGAAACGGGCGTCGTCACCAACGTGACCATTCCGGCGAAACTGATCGTCCGGGAATCGGCTTAAGGGTCCTTACAGGCTCTTTTTTTAGCGCGTAATGCAACCGGTTGCACGAATAACAATCACCAAGAAAGGAAAGGTAGAGAAATGACAACAACGAGAATGATCCGTGGTTTGCAAAGTAACATCGCTTGCACCCCCAACAAACGAACTGCGGCAGAGTGCGAATGGATAGCACTGCCCAATACGGCGCAGTGCGAATTCCTGGGTCTACGCTACATCGCGCTGGATGAGATTATCGAGAAGGACAAAGGCGAAAGTCGCTTCAGCCTCCAGGATGTCCTCTTCGGCCTGCGGGAGATCCTTTTTCCCGATCGTGAAAGGGAAACCTATCGCAGGCTCGAAGGTGACGATATGACGCCCATCACGGTCTACAAATTCAGCGATCGTTACATCGTGGCCGGTGGCGGTAATCGCCTAGCAGCGGCTCGCTATCTGGGGCAGGCGTTTATCCTGGCAGAGGTATGGGAGCTCCCCTAACGTACATCTAAAAACCCTAAGGGTCTTGATGAACTTTCAGAAAACAAATCGGTAAGTTGACCTTGCTCACGGTAGCAAAAGGCTCAATCTCGGAAAGGCCGTCGTTGTCGTCATCTCCGGTGGAATTGGAATTGTTGGGGAACGAGACCCTTCGCTTCGTTCAGGGTGACACGCTTTCGCGTATTTTCATTACAGGCATGATCGTCGCATCATCGGTTTCCACGATTTCCGCTTCCACACGCCCGGCGGAAAGCTCCTGCAGCGCCGCCTGGAACGCGGGGAAACGTTCTACGGCGAAACGCGCGGTCAACGTGACATCGCCAGCGAAGTCTTCATCCAAGATTTCGCCGCGATGTTCGGCGACGAGCAAGCGCACCGGTTCGAACAGGCTATACGGGACGGCGGCCATAACGGTGTGCGTGGGCACGCGCTCCGCGAGTGGCAGCGCACGCAGCACCGCGCGCACCGCCTCGCTGTACGCGCGCACAAGGCCACCCGTGCCGAGTTTCGTCCCGCCGAAGTAGCGCGTGACGACGACCGCCGCATCACCCAAATTACTGCCCTGCAGCACGGCCAGCGCCGGACGGCCCGCCGTCCCCGACGGCTCGCCGTCATCGCTGCAATGCGCGATCACGGAGCTACCGTGTCCTACCACGAAGGCCGGGACGTTGTGCGACGCATCGGCGAACTCGGCCCGGATGCGCGTCACAAATGCCTTCGCCTCATCCACACTAAAGACCGGCGCCGCCGTCGCAATAAAGCGCGAGTTGACGACGATGATCTCAACGCGTGTCTCACGTGCAGGAATATAGTATCGGTTCATAGCGAATCAGCGAATGGCAAATCTGTAACGAGTGAAGAGTTAAGAGTAGCAAGTAATCAACGACCTTCAACTCACAACCCACAACCCTTTAACCTCTACGCGCGCTTCCCGCCAGCGCTCCGGCTGCGGAAATGAACGCAGGTAATCCAGCAGTTCGAATTTTGGGCCGACGACCAACTGGGCTGTGAAGGTCGTTTCATCTTGATTAAACTCACCTTCGAACAACAACTTCTTCTTCAGCGCCTTGTCAGGAACTTCAAAGGCATAGCCCTCCCCCACTCTGCGGACGTTGACCGGCGCGTAGGCCATCTGGAGCATGCGCCGCAACTGCTGTCCGGCATCGGGGAAATGCGCCGAAGGCAAGGTGAGGGCCAGTTCCATTCGTTCAAAGATCCCTGACACAAAGCCATCGACCCATCCCCGGAACTGCCCCCACACTCTCACACTCCCACACTCCCGCACTCCCTCCAGCGCTTCCACTAGCTTCGATGTATCCCACGCTTTGAGCGCAAAGACAGTCTCGCCGTGGAGGTTGGCGTAGCGGCGGCGGTTGTCTTTTGTGGTGAAGAGGCTTTCCTCCACAGAGAGCAAGTTGTCGAGCAGATCGGGATACTCTGCGAGCAAGGCTTGCATCACCCAGGCGTTGAGCCAGGCAGGATCGCGTCCCGCGACTTCCGGCGGCAGCCAAAATCGCGCGTAGACCGGCTTGAGCCGCCACTTGGTACGCATCACATCCTCCAACGCACGCAGGTACGCTCCACCGGGATGCCGCGCAGACGCGGTCCGCATCGCGTGTCCGGTAATCGCGGTCCGTTGCTCCGCAGCGGTACACGCGCCGCACGCAAGGCATCGGCTTCCCAGGCAGTAACCCTCATCCTCCCCGGCGAGTGCCTGCTGGTATTGGGCGTAAAGGAAGCGTGGCGTCACATCCGAGCGGACAAAGCTCATCGGGAAGGCAAAATCCGGTCCTTTTTCGCCGAGGAATGTCTCGCTCCAATGTCCGTGATCCTCCATCCAAGCCCGTAACGCCTCCCAATAGCCAGGCGTGAGTGCAACGTCGTAAAAATTACCTTCCCGTGCCAGCGCGAGTACCGGCGCGTGCAGCCAGTGCCCGCCCAACGCAAGCACCTGCGAGGCCGCATATTCGTCCCACGGCACCGCCAGGCGGAACTCGAAGCCGTTCGTTTCGCACACCGACTTCGCCGGCCCGATCACCTGCCGCCATTCCGCTTCGTCGAGGAAAAGCTGGTCGTGACGCAGTGGAGTGAACGGCATCCGCACCAGCAAACCGAAGCTGAAGATGATGCGCACACCGCGATTGGTGCGCTGGCGCAGCGCCTTCAAAGCACCCACAAAGTCGCGGAATTCATCCAGATCGGATTCGGTCTCGTGCCCGGTGAGAATGTAGAACAACTTGATCTCGCGGATCTTCTGGCGCAGCAGCCGTGCCAGCACGCTCTCGATTTCGGCGTCCGCGAGGCTCTTGTGCAAGAAGGCGCGCATCCGGCGGCTGATACCCTCAATACCGAGGGTGAAGCTGCGCTTGTCGGCGATCACCTCGGCTTCCAAAAGCCCTGGCAACGTTGCCAACACGTCCACGCGCTGGCTCTTGAAGCTCACGCGGTCGAACAACCGGTTGAGGGCGAGGAGCAGCGCCAGAATGTCCTCATGCGTGTTGAAGTTGAAGCTGTAGAGATCGACTTCATACGGTCCTTGCTGTTGTTTAAGCTGCCGCGCCGCCGCAAGAATAGCTTCTATGGGTAGCTCACGGTAGGGTTTGCGCTCGTACCCCTCGAAACAGAACGTGCAGAACGCCGGGCAGCCGTAGTTGACCTGCAACTTCGCCGTCGCCGCCTCAGGGCTGTCTAAAAGGGGATATGCGGTCAGCAGATCGTCCATTTGTGGATCGGTGCACACGGCCTTTTTCACGTGTCGATCGGGCAGTCCGTTGGCAATCCACAGACCGGTCACTGTCTCGGCAGCGTGCAGCAAACGCTGGCGCTTAGGAAACGCCACATTCTCGGCAAGGACGCGCACAAGCGTCTCCACCTCGCGCTCACCCTCACCGAAGAAGAGCGCATCCGCCACACAATCGCCCGTCTCCGTGACGATGGCCTGCGTTGCCATTGCATTAGAGCCACCGAGAATCAGCGGGGGATAGCGCGAATCCCGTTGACTGGCGAGTAACGGCACGCCGGAGTTGTACAGCAAATACGGAAGGTTGATCAATTCCAACGTATAGGCGTTGGAGATCAACACGGCGTCGAAGGCCTCGATGCCGCGCCAGGACTGTGTCCCCACAAGCAGCGGTGCGCCCGCCGCCAGAAAACGCTCGCGGTCATACTGCGGCGGGAAGAAAGCTATATCGATGTAGGTATCCGGCAACGCGCGGCGCACACTCTGAAAGAGGAACAGGTGTGGTGTCGAGCGATCCACGTCGCGGAAGGGTGACAGCCGCACAATCAGCACGCGGAAGTCCGCCGCATCGAACGCCGGATTGCCGAACGTCGGGTTCGGGTCAGGGCAATACAGCGCCGCCTGCTGTAGCAAGGCCCAGTTTTGGGCAAAGAATTCGTGATGTTGTGTCATCATCGCCATTGTACCTGAAGGCAAAGTAACAGGCAAGAGGCCGGAGGCGAGATTTCACTTTGTCCCATTCGGCAAAATGACTATACTCATAGTATCTGCTGTTTCCCTGTGTAAGTCCTATCGGACGGATCGCATGACGAAAAAAGCGGCATATCGTGAGGATATATATGTCCAACGGGAACAATGATCTGAGTCTCCAGTATCTGCAGGTCGAACTGGCACGCGTCGAACTGCTGGTGCGCCGCGACGTGTTGCGTTGGCAGCTCGCCGGACAGGATACCGATGACGAATTCCGTGGCCTGCACCTTTCCAACGCGCAGATCAACGCGCTGCTGGATCGTCCACTCGGCACAAGTTGGGGGCAGCTCGTTAAGCTTGCCCCAGAAGAGGCTCAGGTCTTTGCCGACACGATGGCCCAGGTCAATGCTTATGCCCGCGATCTGCGGCAACGCGCCGCAGCCAGCCGGCACGTTCTACGTTTGGAATATCTGCGCACTACTTTTGGATTAACGCAGTTCGAATACGATGCTTTCCTGGTTTGTCTGGCACCGGCCTTAGATTCTAAGTATGAAAAAGTCTACAGTTATCTGCAGGATGATGTAACCCGCAAGCGTCCCACGGTTAACCTCGTGCTGGATTTACTAGGCGACCCCGGTCCGGCGCGACTTTTAGCGCTGGCCTGTTTCGCCAACGACGCGCCACTTTTCAAGCACCGTCTTCTGAAAGCCACAATGGACCCAACAGCAAGTACTTCTCAGCTTCTGGGACAAGCCCTCAGTCCCGACAAAACAGTGGTCAATTGGCTATTGGGTGAGTACAAACCAGATGTCGACATGCAGCCCTATGTCACATTGACAGCACCAAAGACAAACGAAACTCACTCACTGCTCACAGAAACCATTTGCAGCACCTTCGATATCCCACCCGAATTACCACCGGTGTTCGTTTTCCGCGGCCCGGACAAAATGCTGCAAACCACCGCCGCCGAGTTTTTCGTCGTTCGCCAGCAGCAGCCTTTACTCAGTGTCGACCTGGCAGGCTTAGCTGGCGCAGGCCTTGTGCCATTGGTCGCGCTCCAACTGGCGCTGCGTGACGCCCTTCTCACCGGGGCAGTCCCCTTCCTGGCGGGATGGGATGCCGTGATGGTTGAGGGCGCGCCGCCGCTTCCGCTTCTCGATGCACTCTTCGAGCATCCCGGTCCCGTAATCGTCGCCGGAGAGCGGGCGTGGCATCCCCACGGCATTGAGCGCGAGCGCAAACTGGTCTGGCTAGATTTCCCCATCCCCGACTTCGCGCAACGATATGCCTTGTGGCAGTATTACCTCAACCGCGATCATATCACAGAAATGCCAGACATCACCGACTTGGCCGGGCAGTTCCTCCTGACCAGTGGACAAATTCGAGACGCCGTAGCCACTGCCGGAGACATCGCCGCGCAACACGGGCAAAGCCTGCGACGCCGGCACCTTTTCGCCGCTGCGCGCGCCCATTCCAACCCACACCTTTCGGGTTTAGCTCGCAAAATCGAGCCGCGTTACACCTGGGATGATATCATTTTGCCGGCGGACCAGCTTACACTGCTACATGAAATCGTCGCCACTGTGCGCGGGCGCGCCACCGTAATGGAAGCCTGGGGCGTCGGCAAGAAGCTCGCCGCCAGCAACGGTGTCACCACGCTCTTCGCCGGGCCGCCGGGAACTGGCAAGACGATGGCGGCAGAAGTAATCGCCAACGATCTCAACCTGGACCTTTACAAGATTGACCTCTCCACTGTGGTCAGCAAATATATCGGCGAAACCGAAAAGAACCTGGAGCGCATCTTCACCGAAGCACAGAGCAGCAACGCCATTCTCTTTTTTGACGAGGCCGATGCGCTTTTCGGCAAACGCTCGGAAGTCAAAGACGCCCATGATCGCTACGCCAATATCGAAACGAGCTACTTGCTGCAACGGATGGAAGCCTATGACGGGGTAACCATTCTGTCAACCAATCTGCGCGCCAATCTGGACGAGGCCTTCAGCCGCCGCCTACAATTTGCAGTAGATATTCCTTTTCCCGAGGAGGAATACCGGCTGCGTATCTGGACAACGCTCTTTCCGCCCGACGTACCCCGCGAGACAGACCTGGATTTCAGACTGCTGGCGCATCGCTTCAAACTGGCGGGCGGCAACATTCGGAACATCATCGTCGCCGCGGCTTTTCTCGCCGCGGCTGCCGGCAGTCCGGTCACGATGCATCATCTGCTGCATGCCACACGACGAGAATTGCAGAAGATGGGCCGCCTAGTGAATGAAGCGGATATGGTCATCCATGACGAAGGATAGCTCAAGACAAAAGGAACCTTTGGGTAACTTCACAGTTTTTACATAATGACGCTATTGCACCTTCTAACTATTCGTAATATAATGTAGATGATTGCTCTACAATCCAGATAGATATAACTCTCTAGTTCCTGCACCAGATCGCGGTTTTCTCTTGAACAGTCCGTATCCACTGCATAAAAGGTGTTTAGATAAGGAGGCAGTGATGAAAACGCCCCAATCACACAAGAAAGATTCCAGTCACGAGGTTATGAACGCCCCAAAAACGAGTGAGCGTCTCCCCCAAGCACATGATGTTGAACGAATCCCCTCAGAGTTAACGCTGCAACAAGCCATTGATTACCCGCACCGCGCTACACCAAAGGATATTCTGGGTCTACAAAGTGTCTATGGCAATCGTACCACCTCCCACTTCATCCAGACTAAGCTCCGGGTTGGCCCAGTCGGCGACACCTATGAGCAAGAAGCAGATCGTGTCGCGGATCAGGTTGTGCATACGCCAAAGCCAGACGCGGCGTCGCCGGTCCAGCGGCAGGAAATGCCAGAGGATGAAGAACTACTCCAGGGTAAGCCCCTGGCAGCAACCATCACGCCGGTCGTCCAGCGCCAGGAAGACGAGGAATTACTCCAAGGTAAACCCCTCCTACAGCGTCAGGCGGAGCTTGAGGAGGAAGAAGAGTTAGTCCAGCCCAAACCCCTCCTACAGCGCCAGGAAGACGAGGAGTTACTCCAAGGCAAATCCCTCCTACAGCGTCAGGTGGAGCCTGAGGAGGAAGAAGAATTAGTCCAGCCCAAACCCCTCCTACAGCGCCAGGAAGACGAAGAGTTGCTCCAAGGCAAACCCCTCCTACAACGTCAAGCGGAGGAAGAAGAGGAGTTAATCCAACCCAAAGCCCTCGCCCAGCGCCAGGAGTTGGAAGAAGAGGATTTACAACTAAAGCCCATGGTGGCCCGCAGTGGCTCCCAGGCCAATGACGATATCGAGCGCCGCATAGCCGTGAACCGGGGCGGCGGTAGCCCCCTCCCCGATCACCTGCGCGCCGACATGGAAACCCGCTTCGGTAACGACTTTAGCACTGTGCGCGTTCACACCGGCGGTGAGGCGGAGCAGTTGAACCGCGACTTGAGTGCACGCGCCTTCACCCACGGCAGCGACATCTATATGGGATCGAGCCAATACAACCCCGATTCCACCGATGGGCAGCGCCTCCTGGCCCACGAATTGACACACGTCGTACAACAGACGGGGCATCGGGCGAAGAACACGCACACAACGTCAACGGATACGCCACCCCGCACCGCGCAACGAGCCAATATCATCCAACGTGCCGTCACCGATTCCAAGTGGGCAGATCTGTTTCCCAAAGAAAAGCAAACTCTCATCAAATCCGGATTCTTTGATGATGCAGGTCTAGAACAAGATCCGCCAGGACACGGGAATGCGCGTAATTGGAATGCCCTAAACCCTAACGAAAGATCTGCATATTACGAAAAATCCCAAGCGAAAGTAACCCTGAGCGGAGCAGAGGGTATTGTCCCAGACACAACCTTATTCAGAGAACTCACAACTGAAGAAAAAGAAGCTGTTAGTGCCATAATACCTGTCAGTCCAAGAGTCGGATCACCGAATCGTCCCGCTGGTAACGGATGGCTACCGGGTGATGTTCTCAACGAAAATGCGAGGAAGATCGTTCTGAAAGCAAAAGCATATAGTAAACTTTCAGTCGCACAGAAGGCAGCATTGACAGAAACCTATGGTATCTCCAATTCAACCGAATACGCCCAAATACCTAACAATCGCGTCGTCGAGATACAAAAACTCCTAGAAGAAGCCAAAACCAAGGAAGGGCAAGAGAAAGAAAAAGGATTGCGGAAAACAGAAGAAGAAGGCTTGAAAGAAAAGCCCGGATTCTGGGAAATGGCTGGCGAGGGGTGGCGCGGCTTTGGCACAACACTCGAGCGAGGTACAAGATCCCTCTTGGGACTTGGTATGTCCTCCGATACCGCAAAACGCAGGATTTATGCCCGGAGAAGACAACAGATTCTTCGAGACAGGCTTGCAAGGGGAGAAATGCCTATGCGGCAACGCCCGCTTAGGGCCAGGCCAGCCCCAAGTGTTTCTAGACCCTCAAGCGAAGATATCAAGAATATTATGGAAGCTGTAAAAGCAATCCAGAGTTCAACCCTACGCAACAAAAACGACGTTGTGCGCGCGCTCTTAGAAAAAGCCGGTATGTAATAAACGAGGACTGAGCAATGTTCCATGACCTGGACGAAGTCTTACGCCAATTGCTGATCCGCGAAATCCCCATCAAGAACGGGGATGTGGATATCAAGTTCGACCAGCCTAGCCGCGAGTGGTCCTCGCGCCTCAGCCGGCCCACCCTCAACCTCTTCCTCTACGACGTGCGGGAGAATGTAAAGATGCGGGGCTCGCAACAGTGGTCTATTGAGCGCCGCGCGGATGGAACCGCCGTTCAGCGGCGCACACCTGTGCGCGTAGGGCTGCGCTACATGATTACTGCCTGGGCCAACGACCCCGACGACGAGCACAACCTCCTGGCACGCGCGTTGATGGCCCTCTTCCGGCAGCCACACTTGCCAGAAGATCTGCTGCCAGAAAGCCTCCAGGACCAGCCCGCACATATAGTGCTGGAAGTCGCGCAAGAGGACACCCTGACCAATCCTGCCGATGTCTGGAATGCACTGGACAATGAGATGCGGCCTAGTGTGCCTCTCATCATCACCCTGGCAATCGACCCCTACAAGCCATTTGTCACCACTCTGGTGCGCACGCGCGAGCTACGGATAGGACAATCGGCTCACCCTACCACCGAGGAACTGGTCGAGGAAGCTGGGCCGGATGTTTTTTGGACCATCGGCGGAACACTACATACAAAAAAACCGCTAGAGGAAGTCAAGCTGACCTTGATCGAACGCGATCTGCCCGTACAACTTAAAGAAGAAGGACGCTTTACTATCGGCAAGCTCAAAGCAGGTGAGTACACGTTGGAAATTGCTGCCAATGGCGGCAAACCCAAACGTCACAAGATCAAAGTCCCCGCACCGGATTACGATTTAAAGCTGTGAAGATAGCTGTCAGCGATCAGCGATCAACCTAGCGGTGTCCAGCACAAGCTGATAACTGATTGCTGAACGCCTATCCTTACGAAAGGAGGGCTAACTGGAAATCACAAACCTAACGGAACCAAACCCACAGCGGATTTTGGAGGGTGACTTCGCACGGTATTGCCGCACGAGATCACAGCAACTATTGAAAGGAGGTTCAGATGGCTGAGTACCTGTCACCAGGAGTCTATGTAGAGGAAATCGATCGCGGCCCGAAACCTATTGAAGGTGTAGGAACCGCCATGGCCGCTTTTGTCGGCTTTACCGAGAAGGCGGAGCTTGTGCGCGAGGTTGATGGTGAGTTAATCACCCAAGACCTTCTCAATCGGCCCCAGTTGGTCACCAATTGGAGCCAGTTCGTCGAGCGCTACGGCGAGTTCGTGCCTGGCGCGTATTTACCCCACGCAGTGTACGGCTATTTCATGAACGGCGGCACACGCTGCTACGTCGTCAGCGTCCGAGCCATCCCCAAGGCTCAAGCCGCACTGCTTAACAACGCGGGCAAACCGCAATTGGTTGTCAAAGCAAAGCAAGCCGGTTTTGAAGGGATGCGCCTGCGGGTCAAGGTCACGAATGTTCCTGCACTTCCAGCTCCCAAGGCAAAGCCTGCTGCAAAAGGGAAGGAAGAAGAGTCCGCGCCTGCCAGCGCTGAACCGGCCGAGGGCAATGGAGAATCCTTCACCCTCATCGTTGAGCGCGAAAAGGTTAGCGGTGGCTGGAAAGTCGCTGAGGAAGTCAAGGATGTTACGCTGCACGAGGTTCAGACGGATGGTGAAACGGAAGTCCGCGTGGCCTACAAAAACAACAAAATTCCTTCGTTGGTCGAACTTCTGCTCCTTAATGCAAGCACGCCGCTTGCTCAGGTATGGCCCAAAGAGCAAGAACAGACGCTGATTATTGAATCCAAGCAACTGCCTTCCCCTACCAGCACGGAGTTCCAAGGCAAAGTCACCGAACGCAGTGGCGTTGAGGGACTTGAAGTCCTGGAGGATGTAACAATGGTGGTCGTCCCTGACCTGATGTCGGCGATGCCGGGCCAAAAGGTTGATCTGGACACCATCAAGGCCGTGCAAACAATGATGATCGCTCATAGTGAACGGTTAGGAGACCGCGTCGCCATTCTCGACGCGCCGCCTGACCTGATGCCACAAGAGGTGAATAAGTGGCGGATGGATATCGCCGGCTTCGACTCTAGCTATGCAGCGATGTACTATCCCTGGATCACTGTCATGGACCCGGCGACCAATCGCCCCATCAACATCCCCCCATCGGGCCATATGGCCGGCATCTGGGCACGCAACGACGCGACGCGCGGCGTGCACAAGGCTCCCGCCAACGAGGTCGTGCAGGGCGCTATCGGGCTGGCTTACCAAACCACCAAGGGCGAGCAAGACACGCTCAACCCCATCGGCGTCAACTGCATCCGAGGCTTCCCCGGGCGCGGTCTCCGCGTGTGGGGCGCGCGCACGCTGTCCAGCAATCCTTCATGGCGCTATATCAACGTACGGCGGCTCTTCAACTTCGTAGAGAAGTCCATCGAGAACGGCACGCAATGGGTGATCTTCGAACCCAACGATCGCAAGCTGTGGGCCCGTGTCCGACGCGACGTTACCGCTTTCCTCAAGACCGTCTGGCGGGCCGGCGCATTGTTCGGCAGCACGCCCGACGAAGCGTTCTATGTAAAGTGTGATGACGAGCTTAATCCACCTGAGACTCGCGACCTAGGTCAACTCATCATTGAGATCGGCCTGGCTCCCGTCAAGCCAGCTGAGTTCGTCATCTTCCGCATCAGCCAATGGGCCGGGCCGGGGTCAGAGTAGACCTTTCAACAGCCCCTGACGGGCAAAACATCGTCTTTGCAAATTCTTAAGGAGGTAACAAGTTATGGCAGATATAGAGAATCCCCTAGTAGCATTTAATTTTGGTCTGGAGATCGAGGGGAAGCTCAGCGGCTATTTCACCAAGGTCACTGGCATTGGCTCCGAGAGTGAGGTCGTCGAGCACAAGATCGTCAATCCAGACACCGGCGAGACCATCATTCAGAAGATTCCAGGACGTCTTTCGTGGACGGACATCACCCTCAGCCGGGGTGTGACCAGCAATGTCGACGTCTGGGAATGGCGGCAGATGGTTGTCGATGGCAAGGTGGATGACGCGCGCACCAACTGCTCGGTCATCGCGTACAACCAGTCGGGTGAGGAGATCGCCCGCTGGAACCTGGATAACGCCTGGCCCAGCAAAGTCACCGGCCCGGAGATGGATTCCGGCGGTCAAAACTTGATGGTAGAGGAAATGACCATCGTACACGAGGGCATCCTCCGCGTGTCGTAGGTCACGTAACAACTTGAAAGGGGTGCGTTTTAGCGCCAAGGGAAAGCAAAGCTTTCCTTCACTAGAACGCACTCCTTCAGAGGAGATGTAATCTGAGGAGTGTGTTATGCCGTTTCTTCAACATGATCGCAAAGTTTGGGAAAATCTAGGAGAGAGTGCCAAGATCAATGATCTATCGAATTACGAATTCGACCTTCGAGTTGAAGGCAAACTCGAAGGCATTTTCTATGGACTCACCGGTGGGGATATGACGATCGCGAAAATGGAATATAACCTCGTATTTGAATCAGGGCTCTCCACAACTCTCTATATTCCCGGAGCGACCACATTCCATCCCTTCACACTGACACGCGGATTTGGCTTATACGAAGAGCTTTATAACTGGTTTATGGAAGCATCCAATGGACTTATTATACAAGCGCGAAGAAGCGGCTCTGTCACAATGTGTAGATCTGGTAGAGATTACTTACATTGGGACTTCCACAACGCATGGCCCATTAAACTCTCAGGGTTCAGCTACAATCAATATACGGCTGCCTCATCAGCACGTATAGCCATTACTATCGCCGCCGAAACTATAGAGCTTAAGCCTGTCTAGAACCAGTCACGCATTGTAAAAGTGTTTGCCTTTCAGGAAGCTAGATAGGGTAATGACCGTGTACAGCTTCCCGAAAGGTATAAACAACCATCATCAATAACAATCTACCTTTGGAGGTTTTGACCGTGAGCTTGCAAACCGAATTCGAATTCACACTGCCGGTAGGATATGTAGACCGCGAGGGCAATGTTCACAAGCGCGGCACCATGCGCCTGGCGACGGCGATGGACGAGATTACGCCCCTTAACGATATGCGGGTGCAGTCCAACGAGGCATACCTGGTCATCGTGCTGCTCGCCCGCGTGATCACAAGCCTGGGAGAACTACAACACATCAACACCAGCGTTGTCGAGAATCTCTTTGCCGCCGACTTGGCCTATCTCCAGGAGTTCTACCGGCAAATCAACGAAACCGGCAGGACTACACGCTCAGTGCTCTGCCCCCATTGCAATAACACCCTCGAGATCGATTTGGCAAATCTGGGGGGGGTATCATAGGCTACCCCCTCGATCGCCTGCATGAGGAGGTAGCCTACGTTGCCTATCACTTTCACTGGCCACTTGACGACATCCTCAACCTAGAGCACCGGCAACGTCGCCGTTGGGTTGCAGAGGTCGCCAAAATCAATCGCAGGCTTAATGAAGCCAGTCAGAAATAGATATGCCGCAAATTTACGATGAATCAGGCCTATACGCTCTCGAAGGCGACGACGAATACGTCTTTGGGGATATAGAGAATGCTGAGCTGGAAGCACTAGCAGAAGCCGTCATCGAATTGCTTAAGCACGAGTTGCGTCTGGAGAACGAACGCCAAGGCATGCTATTACGATAATAATTCAGCAGATGTATCCATCTATCACAACGGATTTTCAGATTTTTTAATTTGCTCATTTTGTGATTTTCAAGGAGACACCTATGGCCCTAATTGATGAAGATGTTCCAGCTTTGTGGGAAGCAAATCTAGCAGAATCAGGACTCAAAACCGCTGATTTGGCTGCCTCGCGCCTTGCTGGCGCGGCAGCGAGCGCCGTCACAGCCTACGGCACCCGCTCCTGGGAGAAGGGGTCGGGGATGCGATTCGACCCAGCACCGGCCTATCTGTTCTACGTCGAATTGTCTGGCATCATCGTCGGCGCGTTCTCTGAGTGCAGCGGACTAAGCTTGAAACGCGGCACCGAAACGGTCAAAGAGGGCGGCGTCAACAACTTCGTACACAAGCTCCCTGGACGGATGGAGTTTAGCAATATCACACTCAAACGCGGCCTTACCGTATCACGACAACTCTGGAGCTGGATGACGCATGGGCGGTACAACACCAAAGTGCGCCGTATCAATTTCTCAATCATCCAAGGTGCTCCTGGGCACAACTTGGTTACCGCATTTGCAAATGCTGTCTCGGGCAACATGCTAGGAGAAGGCGAGAGTTATGACCAGTTCATCACTGCGATGGGCGGCGGATTCGGCAAAATCAAACACTGGGACATCGAAGATGCCTATCCTGTAGAATGGAAAGTGTCCGATCTCGATACAACAAGTGAAAAAGTTGCCATAGAGACATTGGAAATCGCCCATCATGGATTGTCACTCAGCTATGAAGTCCTTACGCCGATGAGCATAACGGCAGGAGCCGCAAATCTGCTATAGGCCTAACAAAAGCACCGGAGCAAAAACGTGCCAGAACAACCAAATCCAGGCGCAGACGCGCGGTCTACTTACATCCAGCGGGCAGCAGAAATGCTAAAGCAACGCACGCGCCGTGCACTTTCACCCTGGGTGCGCCAGCGGCTGGAAGCTCAAGATACAAAACCCACCCTCACGCAACGTCCCCCCACACCACTGACGCTCAAGAACACCCGGGCATTACTCAACCGTGCCCAGCGCCGGCAGGAACGCGCAATCGTCTGGAAGCCCGACGTGGGTGCGCTGAAACCCGATCTGGTCAAAAACTTCAATCAAAGCGTCATCCAACGCAACCAGATGCTGGAACTGGTCAGCGCGCGTCTCCATCCTGTCGAATCTCCACAAAGCTTTCAAGACACTGTGGACTTACCTCTCGCCGTAGGATCGGGCACAGCAGAAGGTTCGACGGTCACAGGCCCCAGCATCTTTGATTTGGGACGTGCACTGCTCGCCAAATCAGGTGGCAAACCGATCACAGCGATGTCAGGCGGTACACCGATTCCGCCGCTGTCAGGTGGCACACCGATTCCACCCATGCCAAAACGCTCCGCATCCCCCGCGCAAACAACGAAACGCGCGCCAAAACGCCAACCACCGCCCCCCAACGCGCGGCGCTACGCACGTGTAGAAGAATTTCCCCCGCCACAGAAGCGGGAAGTAGATGAAGAGCGTCCAGAAACGGCCCAAGAGGATACGGGTAAACCGTCCGCGCCAAAACTAACGCTGGCGCAGCGTAAAGAGGCTCCGGCAAAAATGCCGCGCGCGCCGTTAGATTCGCCCCCCCCTTCTGTCCCTAGATCGCCCGCGACGATCCGGTCCGTGCCCCAGGCGAGCGCCAAACCACAACCACAGCCGGGCAAGGAAGCAGCCCCGCCTTCAGTCCAACGGACGCCCATAGCGGAAATATCACCACCACCTCCAAAATTCGCCCGTGAAGCAGAGCCACAAGCGGCAGCGCGACCGCTCATACCCACACGAACCGCAACGGAACATCCTACTCCACCGCGTGTGAGTCCTAAACTGCCGATCGCACAATCCGCGCCCACGACGACTCCGTCGCCTTCTCCTACACCCACTGCACCCGCGCCGAGTATTGAGACGCTGACGACTAGCACCGTATCACCCATTCGGCGTGAAGTCACGCAGATGCCGACGTCTGGCACACTGGAGACCCCCACGCCACGCGAAGTGAAACTGGCAGTGCCATTGGCGACTAAGCCACCCTCACAAACCGCCTCTCCAGAAATTGGACAGCGGGAAAGCACATCGCCGGCGATTCGACGCGCGCCGGCAGAGACGCCGACTCCAGCAGCGTCCTCCGCGCGCCCCACAACCGCCGAACCCACGCGCCAAGCCGTCCCGATACCGCACCAGGAAGTAGCCGCACCTTCACCGGCAAAGCCACCGCGAGAAAACCCTCTAGCCGGTGAATCTGAGCTTCCAGCAGCGTCCCCACGCATACCACGGCTGGCGGATGCTGTCGAAAACCCTCCGCCGGAAATGCTATCCATCGCGCGCCTAGAGCGGCGTGAGGCTGCACCCTTTCCGCTCATACAACCTCGCAGGGAGCCAGCCCCCACCGAACCGGAATCACTCCCCTTGGCACCCCCGATCCAAGCGCCAAGAGTGCAACGTCAGGCGATAGAATCGGCAACCTCACCCGCACGGTTATTGCACTTGCAGCAGCCATCCGCAGAAGAATCAACAATAGCCACCATCACCGAAGCACCTCTGCTGATGTCGGGTCACGATATCCAGGCCCAGGCGACTGCCCACGCACAGGTAGCCCTGAGCCGCCCGTCAGCGTCAGCTAGGCGCGCAGTCATGACTGTCCAACGCAAGCACAAGCCTGGCACACCATCATCACCAGCCCTGACACCACGCGCGCCCCTTTACAACCGTGGGACACCGCCATGGATGGCATCCCCTGCACTCTACGCGCGAACCCCTGTCCAACGCATCGGGCCAATGCCTGATTTGACCGTGCTACGATTGGGAGAACAGCAGACGGCATCCACTGATCAGCCAACGCCTACACCGATGGCTGCACGCGCCCAATACGAGAATTTACTGGCACAAGGTGAGACCCGCTTGCCACTATTCAACCTGCCACGCGCAACGCCAACCAGCAGCACCCCACCAGCACAGAGGACAACGTCCTCAACCAAGAGGACTGTTTTCCCCCCATCACCGGAAGTGGAATCGCCGGCTATGCCCCTGGCGCGCCCACAAACCATACCGCCCGCCCAAAAACAAGAACCTGCATCCCCTCCAACTCTGGCGGAGACTATCCAGCGCACACCGATGGAAACTGGTGATACCTTGAGTGTGCAATCTGCCCCCATCGTGCAACGTGCGGAAGAAGAGGCTGAAGAATTCGAACCTATCAACTTGATGCAACTGGCACACCGTATCTACCCTATCGTCAAGCGGCTGTTGGCCGTTGAACGTGAACGTATGCCGCGCGGCGTGAAGTGACCGCGCAAGAAGAGGAGTGAACCTATGTCAATAGCAAGCATGGCGATGGCTGCCCCCGATGCACTCACGGATTTAGGCCTGAGCCAGGAGAAAGCGCGGATTGTCACCGTCGATCTAGGGATGCTCGATGAGGGTTATGTCGATTTGGAATTCCAGTTCAACCCCGAACACATCCAGATCACCAAAAGCCTCGACTGGAAAGAGGGCGACTCTATGTCAACACGCAACACGCCCGATGTCAGATTCAGTGGCGGGAAACAAGCGGAGTATAGCCTGAAACTCGTTTTCGACACTAGCCAGAATTTCGAGTATCGCGACGTGCGGATGTACACAAACGAACTTCTAAAACTTGCGATGATGTTTGGCGAAGTTGCAGAAAACAGAGAATGGCCCCCACGTGTCGCGTTTCAATGGGGCGCGCTCACCCTTTTTCTTGCCGTGGTCAAAAAAGTGGTCATTGATTATACGCTCTTCGACCCAGACGGCACACCCATTCGGGCCACCGCGAACATCGACTTTCTGCAAGACGATGACAGTGATGACTATTCAGGCTCAACCAACCCAACGACACGCACGGAAGCCCGAAAAACACATATCGTTCGTCAAGGCGAGCGGCTCGATATGATCGCCTACCGCGAATACGGCGCACCCCATCACTGGCGGCATCTAGCACAAGCCAATGGGTTGCGCGATCCCAGAGCACTGCAACCGGGACAAATTCTAATCTTACCGCCATTGTCCTAAGAGCCCAGAGGAGCGGCAGAATGCCAGAATATCCTATAATTACTGTCAATGGAACAGCTTTGGACGACCAGAAAATCGGCGACATGATAGAGGCGGTTGTGGATACCAATCTCTACTTGCCAGCAATGTTCGCCCTTACCTTCGACGACGAATTGGATCAGAACACAGGCAAGTTGAAGTACACCGACACAGACACTTTCAAGGTTGGAGTTGAGGTCAAAATCGAGATCGAGACCGATGAAATCCAAGACGAGTACAGCGCAGTCAAAGCAACGCTCATCATCGGGGAAATCACAGCGATTGAGCCTTTCTTCTCGGCAGATGGGCGGCCATACGTGCGCATCTGCGGTTACGATCGTTCGCACCGCCTGACGCGCGGCAAGAAGACGCGCACTTACGGCGACGCCAACCCTAATGGCCAAGGGATTTCAGACGAACAGATTATCAACACCATTGTACAGGAAACAAGTCAGATCACCGGAAAAAAAATCGACACGAGTGGGTTCTCATCTGTCAAATATGCCTACATGATGCAATACAACCAAAGCGACCTGGAATTCCTTTGGTCGCGGGCGCGCGCATTGGGTTACCAGGTCTACGTCGAGGATAAAACACTCTACTTCCAAAAGGCAGATGCCCACCGGGGCGACGCCAGCGCCAAGCCGGGCGTGATGCGCTGGCGCGACAACCTAACGCGTTTCGAACCACGATTGACATTGCTAGGGCAAGTAGATGATGCCGTTGTCAAAGGTTGGGATCCCCACGCCAAACAGGCTTTAGAAGGAAAAGTCACTAGCGATACGAGCAGGACCATCCCTCAGGTCGGGCTGAACAAAAAAGGTAGCGCGATGGCAAAAGAGGCCTTTGGTACTGGAGCCGAAGAGATCATGGTCAACCAGCCGGTCTTGACTGTTGACCAAGCTAAGGTGATGGCAGGTGCACATTTTGCGCGTGCCGAGAGCACATTCATTCAGGCCGACGGCGAATGCCGTATCGGCGATCCGCGTCTTATCGCCGGACGTCTACTTACAGTCGAGGACGTGGGCGAGCGGTTTAGCGGTGATTATTACGTCACCGAGGCTCGCCACAGCTACCGGCAGGGCGAGTACAGCGTGACCTTCAGTGTCACCGGACGCAACCCCAACACCCTTAGCTATCTGCTCATCGGCAACGACGGACGTGACCCGGAACGCATCTATGGCGTAGTGACCGCCAAAGTGACCAGCCTGGAGGACCCCGAGGAACTGGGGCGCGTGCAGTTGATGTATCCCTGGTTACCCAAATACAAGGACGCCGACCTCGCCAGCAATTGGGCGCGGATCGCTGCTCCTATGGCCGGGATGGAGCGCGGCACACTCTTTATCCCAGAGGTCGATGACGAGGTGTTGGTGGCCTTCGAACATGGCGACGTCAACTACCCTTACATTGTAGGTGCCCTGTGGAACAACACCGACAAACTCGTGAAAGGTGAAGGCAATATCTTGTCCGATGATAAGAAGAAGGTCGATCAGCGCATCATCCGCTCGCGCAGCGGGCATCTCATCCTCCTGGATGACAAAGAAGGAGAAGAACGGCTCATCATCAAGTCGATGAGCGGTCACACGCTCACACTGACGGACAAAAGCGGCAGCGAGCAAATCACACTCGTGGACAAGACCGGCAAGAACAAATTCACCGTTGATTCTGCTGCCAACACATTGACTATCGAGATGCAAGGCGACGTCACCGTCACGCCCAAGGGTAAATTGACCTTCGACAGTACCGGCGATGTCACCATTCAATCCAAAGCCAACATCAACCTGAAAACATCATCAGGCGACATCAAGATTGACGGACTCAACGTCCAGGCCACAGCCCAGGTCGGCGCGAAGATCACGGGAAACGCCCAGGCTTCTGTAGAATCCAGCGGGCAGACCACGGTTAAGGGCTCTATCGTTATGATTAACTAACAGGAGATGTACTTATGGGCCAACCCGCAGCAAGGCTAGGCGATCCAACCTCACACGGTGGCGTAATCACGGTGGGGTGTCCGACGGTGCTTATTGGGGGGCAGCCTGCCGCCAGGATGGGTGATATGCACACCTGTCCTATGGTGACGGGGACCGTGCCGCACGTCGGCGGGCCCATCGTCAAGGGCAGCGCTACCGTGCTCATCGGTGGGCAACCCGCCGCGCGTGTCGGCGACCAGTTGACGTGTACCGGCCCACCCGACACGATCATTCCCCCCGGTTGCCCAACAGTTTTGATCGGTGGTTGACGTAGAAGCGCCCTATTGCAAGGAGCACACGTATGAAAGGCAACTTCAAAAGCAAAGAATTTCTCGGACAAGGCTTGGCCTTCCCGCTCCAGGTCAACGCGCGGGGCGAAATCGCCCTTGTCAGCGCAGAGCGCGACATTGAGCAGTCCATTCGCATCATACTGGGCACGCAGCCTGGCGAGCGCGTGATGCGGCCTGAATTCGGCTGCCGCGCGCACGAACTGCTCTTCGAGCCCCACAACGTCGCCACCCGCTCACTGATGAAGCAGTATGTATCCGAAGCCTTGAAAAGGTGGGAACCACGTATCGCGGTACAGAGCGTGAGAGTGCGCGCCGATGCCGCGCAAGATGGCGCAATCGTCGTCGAGATTAATTATCTCGTCAAAGCCACCCACGATCAGCGTAGCATTGTCTACCCCTTCTTCCTGGTCGGTGAAGAAGAATGGTAGGTGTTCGTGAGTTTTCAGATTTATCGAGGAGATGAACACTATGGCACTTCCATCACCCAACCTGGATGATTTGCGTTTCCAGAGTGATCTTGTCGATGGCGCGCGGCGACGTATCATCCACTATTGCCCAGAATGGACAGAATATAACCTGAGCGATCCCGGGATCACACTGATCGAATTGTTCGCCTGGATGACGGAGATGATCGTCTACCGGTTGAACCAGGTGCCGGAAAAGAACTACGTAGAATTCCTCAACCTGCTAGGAATGCAGCGTGAACCCGCCAGCAGCGCACGTACCGATCTAACTTTCTGGCTTTCCGTTTCGCTGCCGATCACGCCGGAGAATGAGGAACCGGTGACAGTGCCGCAGGGCATCGAGGTCATTTCCCGCATAGTAGGTGAAGAAGAACAGGTCACCTTCACTACCGATCGCACGCTGACCATCGTCCCGCCCAAGCTGACGCAACTGCGGCGCGAAGAGGAATTCCAAAAGAACTATCTGCCACGCCTGGGTGTCGAGACGTTCTATGCCTTCGATCAAACAAAACCCAAAGTCGGAGATACCTTCTACTTGGGATTTGACGAGGCGCGGAACATCAGCGGGCACATCCTGCAATTGAACTTCGAGTGTGAACGCACGCAAGCCGTCGGTGTACGGCGAGAAGACCCGCCCTGGATCTGGGAGTGTTCGGTGGGCAACGAGCAGTGGCGCGAAGTCGCGCCGAGTACACGCCAGGGTGAAAAAGACACCACGGGCGGCCTTAACAATCCACGTGGCAGTCTGGTGTTGTATCTGCCCCTGGATATGCGCCCCGATCAAGTCTTCGGGCGCAACGCACTCTGGGTACGTTGCCGCATCGAACCACGCCGCCCGGAGCAGGGAATGTACTCCGAGTCGCCGCGTGTCACCGACGTCGCTGCGTTTACACTCGGGGCCAGTGTCCCGGCAACGCACGCCGTCATCATCGAAAATGAACTGCTAGGGCGCAGCACCGGCGAACCCAATCAAAGTTTCAACCTAGAACACGCGGCCATTCTGACACTACAAGAGGATGAAACCATCGAAGTTGAGGAGTGGAACGAAGGCGAGATTGTGTTTGTGCCATGGCAATGTGTGGACAATTTCGCGCACTCCACCCGCTACGACCGGCACTTCACGGTAGATACCGCAGATGGCACCCTGTTATTTGGGCCATCTGTTCGCCAGTCCGATGGCACAATGTGTCAATACGGGCGTGTACCGGAAGCCGGTCGCCAGATCCGCTTCACGCGCTATCGCTACGGCGGGGGCGTTGCGGGGAATGTCCCTGCGGACACGCTTCAGGGCTTAACGACATCGTTAGCCTACATCTCGCGGGTGACCAATCTGCGCCGGGCATCCGGTGGGCGAGACGCGGAAATTATGGAAGAGGTTAAGGTACGGGCGCGGCGAGAACTGAAGGCCCAGTTGCGGGCCGTCACAGCCGAAGATTACGAACACTTGGCGAAAGGCGCGAGCCGTAGTGTCGCACGGGTTAAATGCAACGCCCCACAAAGAGCAGACATTGAGGATAAGGAGTGTCGAATTCCACCAGGGACCATTGAAATCCTAGTGGTACCGGCGGCGTTCGACTCCCTGCGGGTAGGCGACATCACGCGCTTGCATGTGGATGAGACGCTAGCAAAAACCGTCGAGAAATACCTGGATCAATATCGCCTGCTGACAACCGCCCTGCGCATTGAAGAACCCAGCTATCTCGGCGTAAAAGTCGATGCGCAAATTATCCCCTCTGAATTCAGCCAGCCGGAGATCGTGCGCGCGCGCGTCGCGGAAGCACTGCGTACTTTCATCAGCCCTCTCGCCATTGCGGAAAACCCGGAGAAGCAGGACTCGCTAATGGGGGCCACGTGGGAGGGCTGGCCTTTTGGCCGCGACCTGTACGTTGCGGAGATTTTCTCGTTGATCCAGCGCGTAGCCGGCGTTAAACACGTCGTGGATGTGCAACTCAGCACTCGACCGGTGACACCGAAAGACGAGTTGCCGCCAGGCGAGGCAACCTCTCCTGACCAGGTGGACCGGCGCGAAGCGGAACTGACGCTAGTTGAACAGAGGGCCATCCGCGTACCCGCCGACACACTACTTTGCTCGCTCAATCACAACATCGTCTTGGCAACGTTGGAAGAGGAAGCAGGATAAATGGTCAAGCGGGCCGAAATCACAACCAGAGAGAAGCTGAAGCCGGTGACGGTAGCGCATGTGGTCGATTTCTACCGCCGCTATCCGGGCGAACTAGCCACGTTTTTCACGTGTGTCGAAACGCGGGAGGCGGAGTCGAACCTGACATTGCGCATCACACTGCCGGATGGGTTGATATTGCACAATTACAATCCGCCACCCGAATTGCCGGGAGCGACACCGTATGTCGAGGTGAGCGGTGACACGCACTACCTCGTCTGGTCATTGAGCGCACTCGCCGGAACGCGCTACGAATACCAGGTGCAGGCGCGTATCGCGCCCATCCCACACAACAAGGAGATTACGAGCCGGGCGATTGTCACCCGCGGTGAGGACGTCCTGAGCGAAGAGAGCATCACCCTTGCCGTGCGCGTCAAAGGCAGCTATTTGCAGCATCTACCTGAGATCTACGAGGAAGACGAACTGATGGGACGTTTCCTGATGCTGTTTGAGAGCTTCTGGTCGCCCATCGAGACGCAAATCGACAGTGCGAACTACTACTTCAATCCAGAGATGACGCCGTCCGATTTCCTGCCCTGGCTGGCTTCCTGGTTCGATCTGACACTCAACGAACGTCTACCAGAAGAACGCCGGCGTCGATTGGTGCTGCTGGCGATACCGCTCTATCGCCAGCGCGGTACCAAACAAGGGCTAAAGCGCTATCTGGAGATTTACACTGGCGGGGAAGCGCACATCGTCGAGCACCGGGCTGACAACTTCCGCCTGGGAGCCAGTGCTGCGCTCGGCCCCGGCATCGCGCTCGGACGGAATAACCGTCCCCACACCTTCGACGTACTGCTGCATTTACCTCAGCCGGATGACAATGACCATGTATGGTTAAACAACATCCGAGCGCTTATCGAAGCTGAAAAACCGGCGCACACAGCGTACACGCTGCACGTCGAACCTTTACCAGACTAATACGCGAAACGGGAAACGCGATGCGGAAAATTTCTTACGCTTTACGTTTTACTTAAACGTTACTGTACTCAAATACACAAGCCAGAGAGGTAGGTAATGGACAAAAACGATCTACTACAGACAATCCCAACGAAAAGGATCAAGCCTGTGGATGGCATGGCCGTGACCGCCGACGTGTGGGAAGAAGCACACAATTACCATCAACGCGCACAACGTGCACACGCGATGGCCTATCATGGCGCGGGTATCGTCGCCGGATTGGAGGTCATCGCCAGCGATCCGCCCGATACAGCAGTTTACATCTTGCCGGGCGTCGCCGTCGATCCACTAGGGCAGACCATCGTACTGCCCCAGCCGGTCGCCTACGACATCGGTCACGAGATGGAAGGACTGCTCTACCTGCTGCTAAGTTATGGAGAGAGTCGCCCGCGTGAGGACGAGGGTGCAGACCAGCGGGATGGTCCGATGTATGTGCATATGGAATTCTCCATCGCCGCACGGACAGCCCTTCCCAACACTCCTTACGTCGAACTAGCGCGCGTCCGGCGGCGCAAACGCGATGACAATTTCCTGGATGCACCCAATCCAGCGCAACCTGGCCCCAACGAGATTGACCTGGGCTTCCGCCGCGAGATTGGCGCGCCCCGGGACATTAGTATCGCTGTCTGCTACCTAGGCGAAGTTAATAAGAAGCAACAAGGACGTGGCGTAGCCTACCTGGCGCACACCCTCAATCGGTTAGGGCGCTATTTCGTCACTGTGGAAGATAACGCACGCCTCGCACCTGGCGTCGAGACCAACACACTCATCTATCTGGTCGGACAGGGCAAATTCGAACTGAGCACCGGTCAGATCAATGGCCTCACCAACTACCTCAACAAAGGCAAGGGCACGCTCTTCATCGAAAGCACTGATGCAGCCTCGCGCACAGCTTTTCAGAACTTGTTCACAGCGATGAATCTCGAGCCCGAGGCGTTGCAAGCCGGGCACTGTCTATTGATGGACCCGCATCTCTTCGTCACACCGCCACCGGGCTTTGAACCTGAGAACACACCTGAAGTGCTGGTTAAGGAAGGAGTGATCGTCAGCACTGGTAACTACGGGCTGACATGGCAAGGGGAAGTCAAAACCGGTGTACCATCCCGCGAACACCTGCGCTCTGTTACCGAGTGGGGTGAAAACATCGTCACCTACGCCTGGGATCGGCGTCGCCGTAGATGATCACAGATAACACCACGAGCGGACTATGAACCCACAGATAAAAATTGAAGTCATTGACAAGGACGGCTGGCGGAAGGAGTTTTCGTTCCAGAAAGGTCTTTTTCACATCGGCAGCGCTGGCGTGAACGATCTTGTCTTGGAGAACGCCCGTGGCGGAGGCGTCGCCGCGCGGCATGCCCAACTGATTGCCGCAGCGGATGGCACAGGATACCGTCTGGTTAATTTGGGTGACACAGATATTCTATTGAACGAGGCTGGTGACAAGCTCGCGCCGCCCCATTCTGTGGTCTCCGTGAAGGATGGAACAATCGTGAAAATAGGTGACTTCACCCTCGTTTTTCATGGCGAGGCAATGATGGTCGCCGCTGCACCAAGTAATGGCCGTAGTTCCCACATCGGTCTACAATTGTCGTTGCCGCGGACGTATTTAGCGCCGCACCAGAGTCTCGCTGGTGTGTTAGCTGTCGGCAATCACGGAGATCAGGCGGGAGTACAGTTCGATCTGGACCTGGAGGGGCTGGAGTCTGATTGCTACAACATCGAACCAGCCCCGCTACTACCTTCTGGATCAGAGAGAGAAGTCGCTCTCCGCATCTTCCACCGGGGAAACACCCCCCTGGCGGGCGAACATACGATCACAATCCACGCCGTTGCCCCTCAGGCTTATCCGAACGAGGAAGCAACCATCACGTGCGTGATCCAGGTTCAGCCATTCTACCAGCACACACTGCGCCCCGTGAGCAGCGATCAGCAGTCAACAGCCAACGCGCAGCCGAAAGTGGTACCGACAATGCCCAGAGCTCCGGCGAATCGGTTTGAGGACTTGCTTCCACCGACTGTCCCGACTCGCGATGTTCAGTCGTCACCTATCAGCCAGCAACCAGAAAAGGAAACTATACCCCCAGTGATACCAGAAAACCTGCAGGTACTCACCCTAAAAGCCGCACCGCCGCCCGAGCTTCAGGAGGCAAAACCAAAGGAAGCACCCCCTACCTCATCAACCGCCGAAGACTGGTGGAAAGATGCAGAAACCGAAAGTGCATCGCCAGTGAGCATCGAAGCGGAGACCATTGAGATATCGGAAAGTACCGTTCCCGATAGTGTTCCCCAGGAACCTGACATCGCCGAAGTACCAGCACCGTTGCCAGTTTCCGGGGAGCTGGAGATGGTAACAGATGTGGAGGTCGCCATTGAAATACCCGCACCGCCGATCGATGTGCGGGATACCGCACAAGAAACAGTAGCCAGTGTTGAAGAAACAAAGACACCAGAAACACCCGCTGAAGAACCTGAAGTGATACATAATGTTTCCTCGGTCATAGAATTGCAGATGGCCTCAGTAGAAGCAACGGCCGTGGCCGAATCTCCCGTAGATATCAAAGCGCCACTCGAGCAAAAGCCAGCACCACCTAGCGATCAGCAGTCGGCAGTCAACGATCAACCAAAAAACACAACACCTGCTGACGATGATTGGTGGAGTGCACCTGAGATATCACCCCAGGAAAAAGAGGAACCGCAAGTGCCCGTCTTGAAAATAGCGCCACTCGTCGAGGTTGAACCAGCTTCTCCTGACGAAGCCGAGGTTAAGCCAATATCGCAAGCCGATGACTGGTGGTCTGAGCCAGAGAAGGAAAACACCCCTCCCGCCGCTAACGAGGAGTGGTGGTCAGCGTAAGAACAGGAGTAAGCCTTGAGACTGCTCAACACGTTCGCCACAATTTCTATGTCGGAATCGATTGGTGCCAGCGCCGGCCCCAAAACGTGGCACTGGATTCTCTTCATCATAGCAGTAGGGGGACTGGCAATATGGGTGCTACCGGCGATCTTCAAATGGCAGCGCCGACGCGCTCGCCAAACGATCCACCTGAAACTTGCCAACGAAGGTAACGCGCGAAGCCGCTATGCACTCCACGCGGCCGAGCTCACCGGCAATCTCACATTTCACTTTCGTCTCAACGGCAAACCACTACCCGAACAGGTGATTACCGTTGCAGCGGCCAATCGCCAACCAGCAGCCAGACACAAAGCCGCCGGTAAAGGAGCCGTTCCGGCAAAGACGGATGGGCCAAATATGCAAAAGACGTTGTCCAGCGCGGCGCAGACGGGGGGGATTATCGCCGGATTGCTCGCGACATTAGGACAGCTCCTACCGGGATCGGCGGGACAGTCGCTCACAGGAATTGGGCGTGAAGTGCGTCAGGGACAGCAGGCGGCGACACAGGTGAAGCAGGTTTCGAAGTACGCTGACAAACTACAACCTAAACCAGGAAGTTCTCAGCCATCAGCCATTAGCCGCCGGCCAGCGCCAGAAGCTGGGGACGCGAGAAGCCGCGTAGGAAGCGCCATCATCGAAATCTGGGCACAGACGCCATTCGTCGAACCGGGCGAGATCCTGCATGTCAATCTGCAAGTCCAACCCGCCAAACCCTATCAGAGCGGCCAATATTCTTACATACTGAAGTCGCGTTCACTTGAATACAAGGATGCCCCTGTGATAACAGAGGAAGAGATGGTTGTCTTTAAGGCGCTCAACTCCTTCGAGCGTTTTGCACCCTTTATGATGTTTGCTGCTGGTATTATGGTTTTATTGATGCTGTTTCTTTCGCTGTGGTAAATCAGTCAAGGCATTGAACAAATGTGTCATCTTTAATTTGGAAGGAGCGGTCCGATGCCTAAAACGGATCAAATAGAAATTGTCAGCCCTAATGGCGAGATCGAATTTTACGACCTGGATGTCGCCAAAGGCATTACTAATATTGGGCGACATCCCGATAATGACATCGTCATCGATGCACCCAACGTAGCCCCCTTCCATGCGGTCCTGGATCACCGCCACAAGCCTTACGAGATTGTTATCCTGAGCGAACAGGGCGGAACCCGATTGGCCGGTAAGGTACTATCCCCCAACATCTCTACAATGTTGCAAAATTGGGACACGCTGGAGATCGATAGTCACCTCATCATTCTGCTTGAGGAATCGGGGACCAGTGTGGCATCCAGCGCACTGCTCAAACCGACCCCGGCAGCAGCTACGACACCCGCGCCCACACAAAGCACACGGGCGATTGTACCCACCAGAGCGACAGCAGAAACGGGCATCCAATCCTGGCGCTTGAGCACACCCCAACCAGACCACATCGACGAATTTAGCGTAGCGCAAATTGCACAGCGTGAAGTCACGCTCAATGTTGATCAACCGGTGATGTTTGAAATTACTGTCATCAACGGCAGCCCCATCGTGGCAACGTTTGCGGTCAACGTCGAAGGATTGGATCCCGATTGGGTCACTATTACACCGCCGCAGATCAACTTGAATGAGGGAGATCGAGGCACCGTCTTTGTCCAGGTTATGCTACCCCGCCATCCCTCCAGTCTAGCGGGTATCTACAATGTAGCGTTCATCATCACGTCACCGAATCACTCTGGACACAGCAGCCGTTTGAACGCGACGGTCACCGTTACCCCCTATTACGCCTTCAAGATAGGAGAACTCTCGCCCAAGCAGCAGAACGTCTCGTGGCGCAGGCAAACAGCCCAGGCCTTGATCCCCATCACTAACCAGAGCAATGCCGCGACGACTTTCCGGTTGACTGCTGAAGATGACGAAAAGGTCTGCAACTTCGAGTTTGAAATCCCCGAAGAAAAAACCCGGCTGGCCATTCAAGCACAAATTCCACTCCAGCCCGACGAAACAGTCGCCGTACCTATCTACGTTACACCGACCAAACGGCCTTTTTTCGGAATGCGAAGACGTATCCACCCCTATACTGCCACCATTACGATGCAAGAGGCCGAGCAAGCGACACGTTCGCTGCTGGGACAACTCAGGAGCAAACCGCTTCTCGGTCCTTTGTCGCTCATCTTCATCCTTCTCAGTCTGGCGATATTGACCGTGTTGATCTTCAAACCCAACGCGCAATCACTGATGGCAAACGGCCTATCCGAAACCACAATCACATCCGGTGAAGAAGTGGTAATTTCATGGAAAACCTCGGCGTTTTCCAACAATGTCTCCGTCGATCCGGTGGAGACGCGCAATCCACTCATCGATACCAACAGGAAGCGCAACGGGCAGGTACGTATCAGCCCAATCTATTCCGGTGTCTACATCCTGCGTTCTGAGAGCTTCCTCTTCCCCCTTCTCGATCCCATCTTTCCCCAGACATTCGATCCACTAATTGTATCAACGAAAGATGTTAGAATTAATGTCAAGCCCATTTATCCTATCATCCAATCCTTCAGTCTCGAAGGTTACCGCGAGCAACTTGACGCGACCTCATACCGCATCTTCCAGGGAGATGCGGTCAATCTGCGTTGGACTGTGCTCAATGCCAGCGAAGTCGAACTTGCGACCAACGGCGAACCACAACTGCTACCAACGACAGAGTACATCGCTCAGCGTGACATTTCGCCGCAGATCAACACTGCCTATAAACTGGTCGCCAGGAATCTCTACACTGGCGAGGGCACTCCGGCTTCCGAAGCAGGCCTGTCCGTCTTCGTCATCACACCTTCACCGACACCAGTACCGGTACCCGTTCCTCAGCGCTTCACGGCACGACCGTTGGAGATCACCGCCGGAGAGATCGTCACCATCGAGTGGCAAGTACCCAACGCTACGAAAGTAAATATCACCAACTTGCCGGGGGATTTTCCGCCGTTGGGCAGCACCACACACAAACCCCCGGAGACCACCGACTATCGTCTGACAGCTTTCTACAAAGAGGGCGACATCGAAAAGAGTGTCGTCAGCAGCATCGTGGTGCGCGTCATCGTCAATCCGGCGCCAACACCCACGCCACAGCCGCAGCCAGTGGTGATCAATCTGTTCGAGGGCACCTACACCGGCGATTTCTATCACGGCGAATCCAAACAAGTGACACTGGTCTGGTCCGTTACGGGGGACACAACGAACATCGAGATCGAAGGTGCGACAATGGGCACGGTAAGTAACCTCAGTCCAAGTGGGCAGATGAATATCACCATTTCTGACGACACCTTCTTTATTCTCAAGGCCTATTACGAAGACGAGATCAAAGCATCCAAGATGATCCAACTCACAGCCGAGGATCCACCACCAACACCCACTCCACTACCTCCAGACCCATCTATTACGAAATTCGAAGCTAGCGCAGGCGATGAGAATCCGGTTGTGGCAATCGCTGTGGTCGGCGACCCAACCAATACCAAAGCTTATGAGGTCAAATTTGGGGCGAACATCTTGTTGTCGTGGACAACTGTTAATGCGTCCAAAACCACCCTTGAATTTGTTTCACAAACTGGGGTACAAACTGCCTATGGGGATCAGGCTTTGCAAGGGCAATTACCGGTGATCGTATCCGGGGCAGGGCAATACGATTTAGCAGCGATCCATCTGGATCCCAATGGCGCACCGGTACACGCTTACATTCAAATCACACTCAAGCCAGTCGACAAACCGCCAGCGCCCACCAACGTTCGCGGGCCGGCAGCGATGCAACAAACGCCACCGATCACCATCGAATGGGATTATGCCATCGCCGACCAGGACCTCATCGAAGGATTCAGAGTTTACCGGGGAGAATCTTCACAGACGCCTGACACCTTTGTACAAGTGTCAGATCTCATAGACCCGGCGGAGAGATCATGGGAAGACCCCGTCAATCCCAACTGCGGGAAAGGATACTATGTTGTCGCCGTCTACCGCGATATCGACAATACGCAGAAAGAGAGCAATCCAAGCCCCAATATCTGGTATACTTTACCTTGCGCTACGCCAACACCATAACATAGCCCAGCAGTAAAGCGATCTATGCTGATGCTGGCGACAATCTGCTAAATCATTGACGAAGCCTGCCCATGACCTACACCGGACAGGCTTCTCTACAAATAACAGGTCCATTGGATCCGGGAGGGAAATCATGCCATCAAAGACCAACCAGAAATCTGTGCTCCACAAACTGATGAGTGGATGTGTGCTCTTTGTACTGCTTATGACCCCAACGTTCCAAGCTGCGGCAGCAAACGTCCAATTCGCCCCAGTGGCTCACACAATGGCTTTCCCATATCTATTGCCCGTGACCATCAAGGAAACAGCCCCACATCTGGGAGATCCGTATGGAGACGAGACACCTCCCACTATGGATACCCTGCCACCGCAACCCAAGCTCGATTTTGTCAGTACAGACCGGTTGGCAGAGCTTTACCAAAAAGTGGACACCGGCTTCTCAAGTACCAGTGTCACGCTATCACAAACCGTGGACCCAGGCGACAATGACGGTCAGGAGAACAGCGCCTATAACGGCAGTTTCATCACCTATACCATCGAATTCGCCAACTCGGAGCCTTATTCATTCACCAACATCGTCGTCATCGATTATCTGCCGCCGAACGCCTTGGATAATATCACAGCAACATCATCTGCAAATATCACGTGGACCTTTGGCTACGAAGCAACGCCGATAACCGATCCTTCCAATCGCGTGATCACCATCACCACACGCCGCGAGGTCAGATGGTACATCCCAGAATTATTGAGCGGTGAGAAGGTTTCCGTCACGCTTTCAGGACGCGTTATCGGCCAACCTGAATACAGCAGCTTTATCAACCGCATCTTCGCTTTTTACGATGTGAATGGAGTATCGGGCGGCGCTATCAATGGCGAAGAGCTTGCCCTAACAGCCCTTGTCCGCATCGAAGGGATGGGGATTTCTTCGGTCCCCACATGGCAGTCTGCCGACATTGGCGGCACAATCAGTCAGGACTGGGGAGACTTTGATCGAGACGGCGACCTAGACCTGGCTTTAGGTTCGGCGCTCGGCACGACCATCTATCTCAACAACAAGGGGACCCTGGAACCGTTCTATACATCGCCGCGATATGAAAACGACCGTCCCCGCGCCTCCTATGGGGTACGATGGAGTGATTTCGATCCCAGCACGCCACAACTGGAACTCATTGCCATAGGCGAGGTCGACCGCGAGGGCATCCCTCTCATCTCAGGGCAACCGGGCCTGAATTACTTCTACAAGTATGATCAGACAACCGCGCGATTTGTCTCCGCGGAAGTGCTCACATCTACGGCTAAACTCATGCGGGTGGAAGCAGGCGACTTCGACGGCGACGGTGATATTGACATTGTCGCCAGCACAAACGTGCTGAATGCAACGTGCCCTATCGTACTCTATCGCAACGATGGGACAGGACACTTCGTGAATAGTGACCTCATCACGCAAACGGTCTGCTTGAGTGACAAAGCCACCGCCGCGCTCGGCCCCGCTGATTTTGACCACGATGGAGATTTAGACCTCGCCATCGGCGTCTTTCCTAATGTTCTCAGGGTACTGAGAAATGGTGTCACCGGGGCAGGACCACTGACGATGACGAACCCCTTCACCAGAGTCACCGTTCTTGATATCGACACGAAACTCCAGTACGTTCCCTACGATCTCGCCTGGGGTGACTATAATGATGATGGATTTCTGGACCTCGCCGCAGCCTACCCTTTGCAACGGCTAGTCCGCATTTACGAAAACCAGGATAACACCGCACTCAAACGCATCAATGCAACCATCCGCACGATTCAGTTCTTCACACCCTTAAGCCTGGATTGGGGCGATTTCAACGGCGACAGACGCCTGGAAATCGTGGTTCCAGATACCCAGCCGGGCATTTACCAATATGACGATGCAACCCAACGCTTCGTCAAAACGATCGGGATTCCGTATATCAGTGGACAGACCTGGAGTGTACGCGGCATCGATATCAGCGGCAAGCACAATCTGGACCTAGTTTTGACCAACCGCGACGGTCCAAGTATCGTCTTTAGCGCCTTAACACCAAAGCTTAATTCAAAACTAACGTTGATCGACAGTCAGAATACCGCCAGTGTTGGATTTGGCGATTATGACAACGATGGCGATTTCGACTTGCTCTTCGGCAGTGGGAGAACAGAACTGTTTGCCCGACTGTGGGTCAACAACGACGGCATCTTCGACAAAAGAAGGCGGTTCTTCTCCAGCGGTCTGGGGCCACAGTATGTTGCGTTCGGTGATATGACGAACGACAGCATGCTGGATATGGCAATCGGAACCGTTGACAAACTGCAAGTCTATCACAATACACAAGTCGATAATACCACAAATGATATCAATATATCGCCAGCAACCGTCCGTACTCAAGAATACCAACTCCACAGTGTGGCGTGGGGAGATGCTGACGATGATGGTTTGTTGGACATGCTGATCAGCACAGAAAACGCAGCGGGCAAAGGCGTTGTCAAACTCTATCTCAACGGGAATACGGGTTTAGCCACCGAGCCTAGCTTTTCCATAGAAGTTTCGGGAACTGTAAGCAGTCTAGTTTGGGGCGATGTCGACAAAAACTACTATCTTGATTTTGCTATGGGTATTGATGACGGCCCGACAAGCGTATATACCAACCAGGGGGACGCCAGTTTCACCCTCGCGTGGACTTCTCCCCTCACCACACCGCAACACACGAGCAGCATTGATTGGGCTGACTACGATAACGACGGCGACTTGGACCTGGCAGTAGGGAATAAAGGCACTTACGATTATGTTTGGGAAAACACAGGTCACACATTCGGCGATACCCCTGTCTGCACCTTCACTACCGCTTTCAGCAAAACAACCAGCGTGGCCTGGGGTGACTGGAACAATGATGGGTACCCCGAGTTGGCCATCGGCAAAGAAGACGCCAATGACGTGATCTACGAAAATCGTACCAGCACACCGGGGGTGTGCAACTTACGCAAGGCCTGGGAGTCCAGTGCAATTGTCCGCACCACAGGGTTGGCCTGGGGCGATTACGACCACGACGGTGATATGGACCTGGCGGTCAGTCGCGACGGGACAGGCGGCGGAAGTGGTGTCTATGAAAATACAACCGTCATCCCCACCCATTATGCCCGACAGGCCAATCAGAACCGCCTACCCAACACCCCACCCTACGTCAGCATCGAACGCCCCGGCAACACCGATGACGGGTATCTCTTTTCGTCGGCGAAAGTTATCGCTGGGCCACTGCAACCTACGGTAAATATTACTTACACCCTCTACGACCCCGACAAAAACGCTGTGGTCGACACACTGTTTGAGTACTCCCTGAGCGGCGGCAGTATGTGGAAAAAGGCGACTCCCGTCTCAACGACCCAGTACATCACACAGCCCAGCCGCATCGGAACGCGAGGAGTCTTTATCTGGGATGCGAAAAAGGATCAGGCGATCAGCGATAATGCGCGCTTCCGCATCCAAGTCCTGGCGCGTGACTCCGGGACAGCCTATAGCGCCTCCAATGGTGGCATCAGTCCGCCCTACAGAGTACGGGCGACGACATGCGTGTGGCCCAACGTCCTTTCCATCGATGTACGCGATGTCAAGACCGGCAACTTAATCAGCCCCCACACAACGATTATGCCAGGCCAGGAAATCCGGCTAGAGGGCAGAGTGACTGAAGTCAGCGATTCGGTGACATACTACTGGGATTTTGGCGATGGTACCGCCACAACGGGGACGAACTGGCGCACCGATCCATACAGCTATACAGAAAGAGGCACCTACACCGTAACCTTGACTGTTAAGGGGACGCCCTGCCCTATCGCACGGCCGGGTTTTTCCCAACGCTTGCTCTTCGTGGGGGTCATAGATCCCAGTTACTATACCCACAGCATCTATCTGCCTTTGGTTATGAAATCGTACACTTCCCAGGCACTCCTTATTCCATTGACCTATCCGGCCGACCAATCCGAGACGGAGATACTGCAGGTCGAAAATGTCGTCCAAACGCCCGTCGCATACGACACAACACAACCACAGACATACGAATTCTTGCCCTCATCAACCACACTCGCCACCACTACCTATGAGAACGCGATATTGGTCGCGACCCGCCTGCGCAGCGACGATGTCAACAACGAGCCGGATGTCAACGCCAAGGGAAATCGCATCACGTTCTGGTCGACTGATGGCGCGGCGAACGACGGCAATATCGAAGTTTTCCTCATCAACGTAAACGATGAAGGCGAACCCGACGATTTTGCGCTCCAACTCACCAATTCCGAAGGCAGCATTTTGGGCGGCTTCAACCTGGGGCCGACAATCAACAATGACGGCACACGGGTGGCCTTCTTCGCCGATCAAAATCTAGATGACGGCGTGGCGACAAATGCATTGATCAACCACAGCGGCGTCTATACGACATTCGAACAACAAAACATCGACAATAACTTCGAAATCTTCATGGCAGTGGTCGAACCGGGCGATACCCAAGCGACCTTAGTGCAAGTGACCAACACCCCCAACGGCGTCAACATCCTGCCGGCTATCAGTGGCGACGGGCAATTTGTTACCTTTGCCTCCGATGTCGATCTGGCCGGTACAAACGAACAAACGCCCGGCGCCGGAGGTATCTACCGGGCAGAAATTACCACAACAGACAATATCACCTGGTACATCAACTACACAACCGTGGCCTTTGCCCAACCAGAGCCAAATCAACCAGCGATCGTCTACGATCAACCCGACATCAGCCCGGACGGGCGTTATGTCACCTTCATCTCTAACCAGGATCCCCTGGGACAAAACCCCGAACAAAATCTGGAAATCTTCCTGGCAGAGATCGAAAACAACACCGTGAAAGAGCCACTGATTCAAGTCACACAATCCTTCACCGACAGCGTCAACGAACAGCCCTCCATCTCGGTCAGTGACGAGGGTATCCGCATTGCCTTTATCTCGACCGCCGATTACGACGGGAGTAACCCGCTCCAATACCGGCAAGTCTTCGTACAAAACATCACGCTGACCCCTACTCTCAGTCTATCCGCGACTACGCATATCCCAACCCAGGAAACCAACCAAGACTACGATCAACCCAACATCAGCGCAAGCGGCAAGCGTGTGGCGTACATTTCAGAAGCAGATGAAGCTCTGCACATCTACGACAGCGTCGTCAATAACGACATTGTCTCACCAAGTACCGCCGAAGGCTATGCGAGCCCCGCATTCAGCGCGAACGGCACCAACGTCGTCTTTGCCGGCGCCGATTGGGACATCTACCGGGCGACTTATCCCCTCTCCGACCTGGCGGTCGCGAAATTCGTTGAGCCAGATAAAGCCAAAGAAGGCGACGTGCTGATGTACACGCTCGTTATCACTAATCTCGGTCCCTCACCGGCGGCCGGCGTCGTTTTGACCGATGTATTGCCCCAGGGCTTGGAAGCAACACCGCCGCAGGGCACAACGTTTATACACGATGAAGTTACAGATTTTAGCGGCAGCGAAAACCATCACAGTACAAAATGGGAGACGCCAAGCTTGGAACTCGACTTCGGTGTAGCGACCACACTTTTTGAGTTGCCTAATGATTGCAGCGCCGACAAATGGGCTGACATGACCGGCAATGTACTTCTCTTACACTTAAATGAGACCAGTGGCCCTCCCTTCACCTTCAACGACAGTTCCTGCGAGAACAACGATGCAATGTGCAGTTCGTGCCCCACCGTCGGCGCAAGCGGCAAACTCGATAAAGCGCTACAATTCTATGGGGGCAGATATATCTATGTTCCCTATCATGCCAGTCTGTATCCCGGGCTTCACCCCTGGAGTGTGGCGACATGGGTAAAGACACAGAATACTTATGGCACAATCTTCAGCCAAGACAGCTCCTATCTGGCTGACTTCTATCAGATCAGTGTGGAGAACGGGAAAGCCGTTTTCAGGATGAACCTTGGAGATGGGGAATTCTCAATAGCCAGCGCCAGTAACATCAACGACAATCTATGGCACCACATCGTCGCCGTGCGGAGCGGCATACGAACAATACAACTCTACGTCGATGGTGCATTGGAAGCTACAGTCACCGGCAACGTCTCATACCAATACTTGGAGGTCGATCAGCCAATCTTTATCGGCCAGGGATTCACTGGTTATATCGACGAAATGGCAATGTTCGACCATGCCCTGACGGTCAATGAGATTAACGTGATATACCAACAACAAGCGCCACAGTACACGGGCTACTTCGACTCACACGTTATCACGTATACGGCCGGCGCCTGGGGAATGCTAGGATGGATACCAAGCCAGGCCGTCGGGAAAGAGCTACCCAACAACCAGGCAACTGAGAGTGGCTACGGCAGCAGCACCGGCGGCATCAGCATGAATAACAACACGGTGCTGTTACACTTAAATGAACCGCTCAATTCGATGTACTTCGCCGACAACTCTGGCAACGGCAACTACGCCTACTGCTATGGAGACAGTTGTCCCCACACAGGCAACAGCGGACGCTTGGGATATGCCCCCTGGTTTGATGGCGCCAACGATTTCCTCTACAACTGGGGATACCAATATCCTGATACTTATGCGATATCGCTGTGGTTCAAGACCACGTGCGCAAACTGTGGCATCTTCAGTACACTCTACCAATACTATTACTACCCCGGGTACAATGACAAAGACCTCTACCTCAGCAATGGCGCACTCTGTAGCAAGCTCTACGTCGATAGCCCTCTCTGCGCACCAGACAACTACGCCGACGGGAAATGGCACCACGTCGTCCACACCTACGGTGCTTCAACGGTATGGCTTTACGTTGATGGTGTAGCATATAGCCATCCCAAGGTGGGGGCGCTGTACACGTACTATAACTATCTGGGATATTCTTTCCAAGCTACCCAACCTTATTTCCAGGGCAGTCTGGATGAAGTTGCCATCTTCCACCGCACGCTAGCCAGCGATGAAGCACAGAATCTCTACCGTCGTGGCATTACAGATATGAAATTCCAGGCCCGCACGTTCCCCTATAACGCTCTGGGCGTTTGTGACCCATCCGCCTCGACGCTCCCCTTCACCGGACCGGGAGGATCTCCTGCTACATACTATACAGATGATGCATTACAGCCGACGCCCTATCCCCTCAACGTTGCGGGCAACCCATGCTTCCAATACCGGGTCTATATGGATTCGGATCAACTCAACCAAACCCCAGAACTGATGACAGTAACGGTCAGCACGCAGATCAATTGTACTGGTACCAGCACCCTGGTCTGCTACCTCAGCACCGAAGAAGCCCCGTTAGCGGCAGGCACGACACTCAGAGTACAATTCCCGGCAACGGTGACCCAAGAAGCGTTCAGCCATATGCAGGTTATCAACGGACAGTATGGCATTGTCAACACCGCGGTTGTGGCCAGCCCGGTCATTGATCACGAACCGGACAACAACGAGAGCCTGCCCGTCATCACAGCGTTGACGCCGGTAACCCTGACAAGCATCGTACTCAACGGCGACAGCACCGGAGTCATTGATACGGATTACAACTTCACAGCCACCGTCGCTGCTCCGTCTGGCAATCCGACGCCGCCCGTCCAATATGTGTGGTCCACGGATGTCCACGCCCCGGTCACAAACACGCTGTCTAGCGGCCTATACTGGCAAGACGTTATGACGTATAGCTGGAGCACCTACGGAGTGCATACCGTGACGGTAAGAGCCAGCAACACCAATTGGGCCTCCAGCCGGATCACATCGAGCAATATCACGATCAACTATCCGGCCGCGACCATTAGCACGCTCTATCCCAACACAATTGACGTTTGCCATGCCGACTTCCCCTTGACCATCACTGGGACGAACTTCTTCGCCGGATACTCCGCTGTAGGTTGGACCGGAGAACCCAATCTCACCCCCAGCGCGATCACCAGCAACAGGTTGACTGTGACCATACCATCAAGCTACATGAACACACCAGGCACGTACAATGTCACCGTCATCAATCCTATTAACATCGTCTCGAACGCCACAGTGTTCAATGTAACCAATAACCGGCCAACGGTAGGGAATATCATCAAAGCTGCTAATGAAGATAACGATATCACCTTTGCAGCAATCGACTTCACGACGCAGTTTACGGATACGGATACTTGCCAGAGTCTGGTTCAGGTCGAGATCGTTTCACTGCCAGCCAACGGCACACTCAAGCTCGGCGCAAGCAATGTCTCCATGGGTGATGTCATCCCCGTAGGCTCGCTAAACAATTTGCTGTTTACGCCCAACGCAAACTGGAATGGCATAACCACCTTCAACTGGAACGGCAGCGACGGGACCGACTACGCCTCCGCCAATGCAGTCGTCACTATGACGATTAATCCCGTCAACGACGCACCGATGGCGGTGGACGACAATTACAGCGTGGCAAATGGCGGCACGCTGACCAGAAACGCCACCCTGGGTGTGCGCGCTAATGACAGCGATGTGGAGGATCCGCAGAGTGCTCTTATAGTCGGATTAATACAGGACGTTGCCTACGGCAACCTGACGCTTAACACTAATGGGTCTTTCAGTTACACCAACGTCATCACAACTGCGACAAGCGATAGCTTCACTTACCAATTGACCGATACCGGAGGATTGACCAATACCGCTACAGTCAACATCACCATTACGCCTTAGTTAGTACCTGTGCACCTTCCAGGAAGCCTAACAGTGCTTCCTGGAAGGTAGGGCTTTATGACGCGCTCGTAAACGCTCTGTATATGCTAAGACGAGTTAAATCTGGCCTAAAAGACAGGCAGGAGGTGTTCATGCCCAATAGTTTCCAGGCACAAGAAAAGGGCACTGCGCATAAACAAATCCCACGCTCATCTCAGATCAAGACCTTACCCGAAAACCCTACTGTCGCCGCTCAAAGTGTTGTTGGGCAGTTGTCCTGAAATTCCAAAATAGCAAACCTTAATGCCCACGATTACACTATCAACAGCAAAAAACGTCTCAATCAGCAGGGTCGTTGTTAGAGTCGGGTTCAAACAAATTCAAATAAGTGTATTCTCTGAGTAAACAGGAGTCGCCATGTCCGAAACTATGCAGTCACAGCAAGTTGAAAAATCTAAGGTCTCCAAGCCAGCTGCTCAACAAGCCCACGGCCCAGCGCTACTAGCCCCCACTTCAATTCAAAGCATCTTAGCCGACCCGCTGTCGGCCTCACCTGCGCAAGTTTTGCAACTTCAACGTCAATATGGCAACCAGATGGTCAATCGGTTGATTCAAAGCACCCAAGCCGAAAAGATTCAACGTACGACGTTAAATTACACGGTGCAGCAAAACGGCGGAGAAATGCAGCGGGCACCTGCCGAAAAAACAATCACACCCGACCAGGTAACTGTGACGAATAACGGGACAGGGGTTACCGCCGACGCAATTCAGGTTCTGAAGGAGATCGTCGCGGCGATTGGCGAAACCAGCGCAACGATCACGAGTGGCCGTCGCACGCCAGCGGAACAGTCCGCCGTGATGTATAAAAATATCGAGAACACCAGCGTTGATGCACAGAAGGAACTCTACGGTTCAAGCGGCGACAAGGTAATTGACGTGTACGTAGCCGGCAAGGCGGCGAAACCAGCCAAGGACGCCGCTACTATCAAGCAGGAGATGACCGACAAGATCAATGAACTCGGTCCGAGTAACGTCTCAAAACATTGCAGTGAAAACTCCGTCATCGATGTAGCACCGAGTTCCATTAAGGATGATGCGCAGTTTCAGACTCAAGTCGAAGCTCACGCACGGGTCACAAAGTATATCGCCCCATCCAACTCTGAACCCGCCCATCACCTTGAGATCAAATGATGTGCATCTGAGTAATAGTTGCCGCCCAACATCGCGTCAAGCCGATTGCGCCAGCGGCGCACAGTTACGTAGGCCCGCCGCGCATTCAGGAGGCCATGTCTCCACGCAAGCGCGCCCCGCACCTGGCGCAACGGCTTACGCTAGGTGGATAGCTTGCCTAAGCGAGATACGGTCAAGACTGCTCTGGGCGAAGCCAGCAAAAAGGTCAAGCGTAAATAGGAGCGCCAGCCGAGCCGCGCGAACAGGCTATGCCAAGCAAAAGGCGACGCTCACGTTTGCAGTCTGACAGGAAAATGCACAAGCCAAACGAGACACTGACCTGACTTCCAGTCAACTCTCGCCCCCTGCACCAAGTTGGACAGAATGCACCGCCCCGGTGAAGAACATGTCACCGGGAAAAGGAGCAGTTGCACCCTATACGATGCGTGGTATAATCTCACTTAACAAGGTAGAAAAACACTATGGTTCAGTTATCTATTGGCTACTCAGTTTTGATGCTACGAGGCGTCGTCTGTTTTAGCGCAGCGCACCGATCCTAGGTGCGCCTGCGAACAACACTTGCATATCATTTGTTAATCAGTTCAGAGCCGTGGGCGCGCTCGCGTCTGCGGCTTTTTGTTTCCCCTTAATCCTTCCTAGACCGTGTGAGCGAGAGTGCCACGGCAGCCGTGGCCAGCGGCTTTTTAGTTCAGGAGGGAGAACAATGAGTCAGATCATCGTCAACGTCGATAAAGTCACCTATCACCACGGCCCGCTGCTGGTCTTGGACACCATCGCGTGGGAGATCCAGGCCGGGCAGAAGATCGGCCTGGTTGGTCCGAACGGCGCGGGGAAGTCCACGCTGTTGCGGCTGATTGCGGGGGAGTTACAGCCCGACTGCGGCTACCTCACCCGGCACAAAACGCGCATCGGCTACCTGGCCCAGGAACCGCGCTTCGTCCCCGTCGAAGATGGCGGGCCGGAGACGGTGTGGGAGGCGGCCCTTAGCGCCAACACCGACATTCACCGGCTCGAGGCAGAGATGCGCCGCCTGGAAACGCGCATGGGCGACCCAGCCGTCTACAACGACGAACACGAATTCGCCCGCGTGCTGGCGGCCCACGCCCGCGCGCAGGAGGACTTCGAGCGGATGGACGGCTATCGCTACGAGAGCAGCGTTAAGCAGGCGCTGCAAACTGTCGGCTTTAGCGAAGATGATTACGATATGGCTGTGGCGGTGCTCTCCGGCGGGCAGAAGAAGATGCTCGGGTTGGCGCAGTTGCTCGCCATCCAGTGCAACCTGCTGCTGCTCGACGAACCTGACAACCACCTCGACCTGGCGGGCAAGGTCTACCTGGAGCGCTTCATCCACGGATTCTCCGGCACCGTCATCATCGTCTCACACGATCGCTATCTGCTGGACGAAGTCGCGGATTACATCGCCGAAATCGAGGATCGCAAGCTGACGTTCTACCAGGGCAACTACTCGGCCTATTCCACCGAGAAGCAGTTGCGCCTGCTGCGCCAGCAACAGCTTTACGTCGCCCAGCAGAAGGAAATCGCCCGTATCGAGGCAGCGATTGCGCGCTTCGAATACTGGGCCAGCATCGTCATCGATGAACGGCACATCCGTCAAGCGCGTTCGCGGCAGAAAATGCTTGATCGCATGGACAAGATCGAAAAGCCCATCTTCGAGCGCGAGAAAATGGGACTGGAACTGAATGGCTGGCGCGGCTCAAACAAAGTGCTGGACATTGCCGATTTAGATAAAGTCTTCCCTGCTCGCGCCGGATCACAATCCGGCACTGCCGCCCAAGAAAACATTGTGCTCCTCGGCCTGAACCTGCTGATCTGGCGCGGGGAACGCGTGGGCCTCATCGGCGCGAACGGCAGCGGTAAGAGCGTGCTCTTCCGCTGCATCCTGGGAGAGGAGGAGCCTACATCCGGCGTCATCAAAATCGGCCCCAGCGTACAGGTTGGCTACTACGCACAACAGCACGAGACGCTTGACCCCAATCACACGCTTATCGAGGAAATCTGGGACGCGAAGTCGATGTCGGAACACGCGGCGGTGAACTTCCTGCGACGCTTTCTCTTCCCTTACGAGCGGACGCGAGACACGGTATCTACGCTCTCCGGCGGGGAGCGCAGCCGCTTACAACTCGCCAAGCTGATGCTGTCCGATGCCAACTTCTTGCTGCTTGACGAACCGACGAACAACCTTGACCTGCCGTCGTGCGAGGTGCTGGAACAAACACTTGAGGAATTCGAAGGGACGGCGCTCGTCATCTCGCACGACCGTTACTTCCTCAATCGCATGGTAGACCGCATCGTCGAGCTTGAGGAAGGTAGTCTGACGGAGTACGCGGGCGATTACACGTACTACGCGCAACAGAAGGAGATGACCTAATAGGCGTAGTGGCGACTTCAGTCACTGTTACACTCACAGAAACGACTAAAGTCGTCACTACACCCCTTATGCAAGTTGCGAAACGTGCAAGTCCGTGTACACTTTGCGTATGGGAAGTTGGACGATTCGCTCATTCGCTGACTCGATGAAAACACGCATACAACATCGTCCCAAAAATACACTCACCAGCTGGTGGCAACAATTCCGCCAAGACCTGCGGGTACTCACGCGCCTATTCCCCTGGAAGGTGGGGGCCGTTTTGATCGTAGGGATCGCCCTCACCGCCGTACTCTTCGAGGGAACCTACAATCACACCTTGAGGCCCGGCGAGATGCGCATTACTTATGTCAAAGCGGTCTACGCCATCCTGAACATGATGGCATTCCAGGTGAGCTTCGCCGACATACCAAGCAGTCCAGCGCTTGATATCTACTTTGTCATCGTGCCGCTTATCGGCATTCCGCTACTCCTGGTTTTCGGGGTCAACATCCTCAATATCCTGCGCATCTTTTTCGTGCGCGGCGAGCGCGGACAAGCATGGCAGGAGGCGTTGGCGGCGACCGTCGAACGCCCCATTGTCGTCTGCGGGTTGGGGCGCGTGGGCTATCGCATCGCCAACCAGCTCCTCGACCTGGGCCAGCCGGTCGTCGGCATCGACACCACCACGTCGCCGCTGGTGACCGCCCTTATCGAGCACGATATGCCCTTCATCGCCGGGGATATTCACGACAAAGATATCCTGCAACGCGCCGGGGTTACCCGCGCGCGGACGGTACTCGTGTGCACCAACCATGATCTCGTGAACATCGAAGCTGTCTTTCACATCCGCGAGATGAATCCCGATGCGCGCATCGTACTGCGCCTCTTCGAAGACAGCATCGCGGGTGAGATTCAGAACACCTTCAATGTGAAGGCCGTTATCAGCCGCTCGGCGGTTGCAGCGGCGGCTTTCGCCCACGCCGCCCTCGGCATGGAAGTTCTGGAGACCTTCGCACTCAACGAACACACGTACTTCCTTACCAAGCTTACCCTGGCGCAAACCTCGCCCCTGACCGGCAATCCACTTGGCACAACCGCGGATGCTTATGATGTCACCATCGTGTGCCTGCACCGGGAAGGGCGAATGTTCGTTGAGCCGGATGAAGAGATGGCGCTGCGCACGGGTGATACGCTCTTCGTCTTCGCGGAGATGGAGCGCGCGGGCGAACTGGCACGCCAACGCGAGCGCAACGGCGCATCTGCCGCCGGACCGGTTCTTGTGTGCGGGATCCAGCACACGGGGTATCGCGTGGTCAACGCCCTGTTGGACCTACACCAGCCGGTTATCGCGCTGGATTTTGGGGCCGACACACTCGCGGAGCAGTTTCACGAACGCGACGTCCCCATCCTCTACGGCGACTTTCGCCAGCACGCGGTGCTGGAGCGAGCAGGCGTGCGTACAGCAGCGGCACTCATCGCCTGCAGCGAAAACGATATGACCAACTTCGAAACACTGCTCCGCGCCCGCGAACTCAACCCCGGCCTGCGCGTGGTGATGCGCATCTTCGAGGAATCATTGAGCGAACAGCTCCAGCGCGCCTTCGCCATCGACGCCGTGTACAGCACCTCGGCAATTGCGGCTCCGGCCTTCGTCGCAGAAGCGCTCAACCGTTATTACGTCCAACCGGTGAGTATCGATGGCATACAGCTTGGCGAGTCCGTCAACATCGCGCGCCTCGCTATTGAAGCGAACTCTCCCCTGCACCGCGCGACCATCGCCGGCCTCACCAGCGAGGACGACCTGACCGTCCTGCTGCACATCCGCTCGGGCCAGGTGCACATTCCGCCAGACCCGGCGTGCGTTCTTGCCCCCGGTGATGAAATCGTAATCCTTGCATCGGAGGAAAAACTCTGCGGATTGGAGATTGGGTGATTGAAGATTTGTTGATTGGAAATTCTCTGACCTTCAACTTTGGACTTTCGACTTTTGACTATGGACTGACGACTGAGGACTGATATGAAACAAGGTATACACACAACCGCTATCCACACCGGCATGGAACTTGCGCCACGCGATGTGACGCCGCCGGTACATATGGCCAACACGTATCTTTTCGAGAGTGCCGAGGAGGCGGCCCGCGCCTTCGAGACGGAGGGCCAACCCATCTACACGCGTTGGGGCAACCCCACGACCGAGGTACTAGAACGCAAGGTTGCGGCGCTTGAGGGAGCAGAGAAAGCCGTTGCAACGGCTTCGGGCATGGCGGCGGTCAGCGCCGCACTGCTCGCCGCTTTAGCGGAGGATGGACCAAATCACGTCGTCGCCACGACGGGGCTGTACAGTGGCACGTACCACTTCGTTACGAAAGACCTGCGGCGCTTCGGCGTGGAAACGACGCTCGCCGAGGCCACCGACCCGGCGGCCTTCGAGAGCGCCATCCGCGCAACCACCCGCGCCATCTACCTGGAAACGCCGGGGAACCCCACCCTCGCACTGAACGACATCGCCACCATCGCGGGCATCGCGCGGGCACACGGCATCCTCACGATCATCGACAACACCTTCGCTACACCGGTCAATCAGCGCCCCATCGATCTGGGCATCGACGTCGTCGTTCACTCAGCGACCAAGTTCCTCGGCGGGCACGGCGACGCGATGGGCGGTGTGGTGGCAGGGCCGGCGGACTTCGTGAGACGCGTGCTACGCGGGCCAATCCGCAACTTTGGCGGCTGCATCAGCCCGTTCAATGCGTGGCTTATCGTGCGAGGGATCACCACCTTGCCGCTGCGTGTGCAACGCCACAACGCCAACAGCCTGCAGATCGCCGAGTGGTTGCACGAACATCCCGCGGTGGCGTGGGTACGCTATCCCTGGCATCCAGCGCATCCGCAATACGACCTCGCCAAACACCAGATGCCTGGCGGTGGCGGTGGCGTCGTCGTCTTCGAGCTGAAAGGCGGATTAGACGCGGGTGCACGCCTACTCAATCGCGTGCAATTGTGCGCGCGCACCGTGAGCCTCGGCGACGTGCGCACGCTCATCACCCACCCCGCCAGCACCACACATCACAGCGTCCCGCGTGACATCCGGCTCACATCTGGTATCAGCGACGGCCTGGTGCGATTGGCGGTGGGATTGGAGGATGTGGAGGACATCCTCGCAGATTTGGAACAGGCGATAAGCTGAAGCTTACCGCTAAACACACAAAGCCCTGCGGGCTAAACAACGCTATCTAATTGGGTTCTACAACTTATCCGGCGAGCCAAACAACTGCGCGAGCAAGTTCAAAATAGAGAGCCTCCCTGAGTTTTATGAATTACCTGTCAATCTAGCTTAAACCATCCTGGGACTCTCTCAGGTAATTCACAGTTTCCCCTTACCCTTCTCAACGGTGTTTTCAAGTACTGCGCGTCAATGAGCCGCATCAAGGCCAAGTTCTCGGCGCTTTCTTGTGCCGGGGTGTAGTAATACGTAGCCCGACTCAGACCTAGCAGTTGGCACTGG
>JAFGSL010000531.1 GCA_016934645.1 Anaerolineae bacterium | reverse complement strand
ACAGGCAGACGCGAATGGCGGCATCGGCATAGCTCATCCACGCCAACCGCGCTGCCACGATCATCGCCTCAAACCAGCGAAGGCCGTTATCTAGTGCCGATTGGGTGGCCTCTTTGGTGTCAACGCCAGTGTAGTCAACCTCAGCAATCTTTTCTATGGCCTGCGCCTGCTCGTCCAGCCACTGGCGGAAGGAGGCCATGCGGATGTCGAGTGGCTCCATCCCGGCGCGCAATCCCAAATCGCACAATTTCGAGGCCGCGTTTTCAAAAGCCTGGGGCTTGGAATGATGGAAAGCGGGAAGGCCACCATCCGGCGATCCCAGCCGTTCAAGCCATAGTCGCGTCATCGGGCTGGCAAGCAGGTTAGCGACGAGGCGTGCAGTGTTTACCTCGCTGGCGTCATCTAGCAGCTCCGTCGCCATGCGGTGGCGGATGGCCGGGCCGCCGTTTTCGAAAAGCCAGTGCGCCAAATCTTCTGTCTTCATATATTTTTCTAATCAATGACTTGGATGGTCAAGCGCCAGCCATTCCTCACGCGAAATCGCGAATTCACCCTCCCCGACTTCTCTGAAGCCCAATTTGCGCAACAGTCTGACGGAAGGCGTGTTGTTCGGATGTGTACCGGTGCATATCCGCTCCGCCTTCCATGGCCCAAATATCTGCGATATTCCTGCTTGGCAGGCTTCCGTGGCATAGCCTTGATTGTGATAGTCAGGATGAAAAACGTAGCCAAAACCGTGTTCTCGCTCTTCAACATCTTTCTTGCGGTCAATGTTGAGCAGCCCAATGAGTTTGCCCGTCGATTTCAGACAGACGGCACGGAAGCCTTCCTCGCCGGACAGCCACTCCGCCATCCCCCTGACTTCTTCCTCCGTCGTGGGCCACGGGTGGTCGTATTTGGCGTATTCGCTGGCCTGATAGCGAATCGCCAGTTCCAGGAGTTCTTGCCAGTCGTCGGGGCGGAAGTCGCGAATGATGAGTCGGTCGGTTTCTAATGTAATCATACTAACTCCATCGGAACGATGCACGGCAAGCAGCGCACACGCCCGTAATCGAATCCGGCTTCCTTGCGTGCGACTTGCTCTTCAATCCATTGCTCCAGGCCCACTTTTTTGATCCGCTCTCTGTCGTGAAGCAGCAGCGGCTCGCTTTGTGCGAAGGTCTGTATCTTGTCGCATGGATAATCGGGACAGAGCGCGCAGACTCCGATCCCGCGCGCCCTTGTGCAGTTGCGGATCGCACAATTGGGTGCGCCACACTTGCCACTGCGGCAGCATTTGTCTTCAGGAACCTCGGCAAGGTCGTTCAAAAAGCGCCAGAATGCATCGAAGTCAGGTATCCCCGACTCCCATTGATCCATCTCAGCCTGTTTTAGCGTGGCGATCAGAGCCTGCGCCCGCGTCGGCGTGTCGTTTCGGGCCCCGCACAAATCACAATACACGCCGCAATAACTAACCAGTATTTTTCCGTCCATAGTATCTCCTTCTTAATGGTCTGGGATCAGCATGTCGCGTCAATCATCGCGTGTATTGATGCGAAATCCTCCGGCGCGGACAGCGTCGTATAGATGCGGCGTGCCTCCGCACGCCCACTGCACAGCCACACGTCATCGATTTTGGCCAGGTTGCTGCCTTTGCACTGCTTTGGACAGTTGACGCAATGGAACGCTTCAATTTGTTCGTGGATGGGATCTGAGTAGGTCTTACGTGCACGGATGAGGCATTCGGCGGCATCTAGCGGGAGGGTGAACTCGATGAAGACAATGTCTGAGCCCAGCGTGAAGATCGCCAAGGGGGGCTTGCTCTTGGCCGCGAAGCTGACACTCCAGGCGGGTACGCCACCATATGTCCAGAAGCCCGAACATTGTAAGCCGCATTGATTGCGAAGTTTGTTCACTAAATCTTCCCACTCTTGCTGGTAGGCAGAAATGGTGGCTACGAGATCATAGCGAAGCGGGTCCAGCGTGTCGCGAGGAATGGGAGTGTGCAAGAACGCTGTCTCATAGTCGCCCTTGAGGAACATCGACAGCTTGTTGTGTTGCACGGTTTCCGCCTTTTTCTCCGGGGCGTTGTCTTCAATCATACAGCGCTCACTTATCCCAGTCACCTGATGGCACGTCCAGGATGTCGGCCAGGGCGACGAGGGAGCCGTTGTGATGCACAGTATGTCGCAACGCGTACAGATAGTGCGCGATCTTGCAGCATGGTTTCTCGGCAGTTTTGTCGTAGATTTCCCCCAATTCCTCATCCTGCATTGCGGCGAAGATGCCCGCAATACGCGCCTCCAGGTCATCCAGATAAGCGACCAGGTCGGCTTGCGAGGGCTGTTGGTCATTGGGCGTTTCCCAGTAGGGTTTTTCAAAGCGCGTGTTCCAGGAGAACGGTGCGCCAAGTTCTTTGAAGTAGAAGTCCAGGCATTCAATGGTGTGGCGCGCCACACGTACCGGAACCTGGAACCATGTATATTCCTTGCACCATTTCTCATCATCGAAGTTATCGATCGTGTCGCGAATTAAGCCGATGGTGTTTTTAAAGTTGTTGTGTATTTCCTTGACTATGATTTGTGTCATTGTCGGCACCTCCCGGGTTCAGTCATTCTCTCCGCATCGTTCGGCCTTGACTTCATAATGCTGCGAGCGCACATCGAAATGCGAAAGCACGGCCTGCGCTTTATCAGGAACCACTGCGGTTTCATAGTCCTCCCCAGCAAACTCGCGGACGGCATCCAATGAATCGAACAGCATAATCGTGACGAATTCCACTTCACATCCAACGTCGCGGCGCAGTAATTGGATGCTTCTGAAGCCCCGGATGTGCCGATTCTGGATACCGACGAAGATTTCTTCCTTGAGCAATGCCTCGTATGTATCTGCATTTGCAGGCGTTGTCCATCCATGCCAGATACGGCTAATCATAGTTTCTCTCCTCTCACACCCATGATTAATGAATTCAGTTTCTTGTAGCTTTTGCTAACTTTCTGCGATAACGTCCTACCTGGAGCCCGATCTCAGCACGGTATTGTTCCAAATAGTCTTCGACGAGTGTCTCTTGGATTGCTGAGTCAGGGGGCGTTGTCAGGTGATCGTTCTTATTGAGGTATTGCAAAAAGCGTACCAATTCTGGTTCAAGATATATGCGTTCTCCGGCCCCCTTCACACTCACCGCATAGCGCTTGTCACCGAGACTTTCAATCTCCGATTTTCTGAACCACAGTTGATAGGGGTTTCCATATCCCGAAAAGGTCACTGGATGCTGAGAAAACAAAGCATTGAGCGCGCGCTTTATCCCTTGCTTTCCGCCAACTCCATGCAACACCATTCGTACCCCGTATATGTGGCCTTCTGAACTGCTTTGTTCATCCCAAAGATCCACACTCTCAATGGTGAAATCCTCAACCGTGTCACCGGGAAATGGGAAATCCATCATCGCGCGGAATTTTTTCGCGAACGGCATATCATCCTCCTCTGTTAACGCGCAAGATGATCCAAAACGATCCGCGCAAACAACGTAATCCACTTACTCGGTTGGCCTTTGACTTCGACATCTGCCCACATCTGCCCATTCAGCGACTTTTCGAGCAGCCATACTCCATCGGCGGTGCGCTTGTCGCGGATGACCTGCAAAGGCTTCTCTAACCTGTCGCTCATCGGCGCACCGACTGTCGCTAGGGCGTACATTGCTTCCAGAATATCCGAGTTGTAATTCAACGGAAATCCGAAACGCGTCCAGATAGCTTTGGGCTGTAACTCACCTAGGCCATGCTCAGCGATGAAGCGTGCTTTCATTTTTTCACGCCAGCTATCCGGCGTTTCCCCTGGTGGGGCATCTGCCTTTTTCTTCGACCGGGGACGCGCGGCATCCCACGCCTTTTCATTGCCAGGCAGATAGATGTAGACCTGATGATCGACCAATTGCTTCACGATCCAGTCAAGCGCTCCCTGCACAGCCGCCGAACGCTGCCCGACAGGCACTTCCCCAAAACAGAATAATAACTTGGGCAGCGCCATATAGCAGCGTGGCATCAAGCTGGTGTTCATCCCCGGGCATGTCAAACCGACATCATCTAGTACGCGCTGCGCCAGTGCCTCTGTGCCTTCCACAACGACAGGATATTTGCCGTAACCCAGTCGCCGGAACGCGGTTAGCATACAGGCCGTCATACAATGCCACTGATTGCTAATCCAGGGACGCTCAAGCAACGGTTGTATGCCTTTCGCGATTCTCGGGTCGTGCCCGTTGGCCATAAAGTGCCCCAGGTAGACTGTGTTCCAGTGCTTGCCTTTGTAGCTCCAAAACGCCCGCGGACCGGATGCCCAAATCTCATCGCTGTGCGCCAGGATACCTTGGGTGACAGAGTAATTCATCAACTGCGCTTTCGCATACTGCACTTCAGCATCTGTCTCCGGGCGATGGAGGAGGCAAGTCAGGGTCAACAGGCGAACCGGTGGATTGTCTTCCTCCAATAACCAGTGGATGACTGCGTCGTGATCCATAGTGTCCTCCGGTAAAAATGCAAATTCTACTAAAGCGACTTGTAAGCGGACCAGCGCTCAACCAACTGGCCTTTCTCATTGAGCCGCAAGATGATGATCCCCATCTGATGAAATTGCTCTCCCGACCCTCTGTGATTCCCGCGCCACACGATGCGCACCGCTACTTCGTTCCCCTCTTCGAGGATGTCCTCAATGTCGATGTGCATATCCGGGTATTCTTCCAGAAATCCTGCGACGAATTCTTTCGTGCTTTTCGGCCCTGGAGGCGTATCGGGAGGAGCGTCGTGGTCTAGATAGTTGCTTGAAAGCATCTCGTCGCATACAGATAGGTCTTTCTCATTGAGTAACCGGTGGAAGTACTCACGAACTAAAACCTTCGCTGCGTCTGATCCTGCATTGTTGTCCTGCTCCATCTGTCACCCTTTTCCTGCGTCGACCGCGCCAAGGAGTTTGATTATGTCAAAGCTCTTCAGGAGCTTTCCTGATTGTTAGTCCAACTTACTTATTCATCAACGCCAACGCGCGTTCGATTTCGCCGATGGCGCGGGCGTATCCTTCGCGTGCCTGGCGTAGCAGCGGTACGGCTTTGGCGTTACGTTCCGCATCTGGACCTTCAGGCACGTCCCACCATAGTAATGGCATACAAGCATCCAGCGCATCAGCTTCTGCGGTGAAGTGTGCAGCAGCGCGTTCGAGGGGCGTAGCAGCAGCCGGATACCGGGGCGCAAGTTCACGCACAAAATCGGCGGCGGCGCGATGTGTGCTGTGATAGATACCGAGGCAGTAGGCGTCACCCATCTCGCGTTTTTTCTCTGGTGATTCAAAGTCGTGAATCCACCGGTCGTAGCATTGGATACCTTCGAGGAAGACCCAACCGTCACTTTGTTTCAGCTCTGCATCCTTGCGGGTCTGTGCGTGGCGTACCGCCTCTTGCAGTGATGCCAATTCTGCCTCATGCGCGTCAAATGCACCAGTCTTCTCCCCGATAAGGATCGCTCCAAACGGGGGGCAGTAGTCATTGGTGATATTCGTCTCGTCGGCGACGGCGTAATCGTCCTCCAATCCCGCGTACGAGCCGCGCCCGCAGAGCTGGTGTTCTGCTTCGTCAAAGCCACAGACGACGTCCCATTCACAGGTGGTGAAGGCATTCCACGTGAGCACGGGGCACCCGGCGCAGATTTCGGCTTTGATGCGGGGTAATACTTCCGGCAGTCTATTTTCTGCGTAGGCTTTAGGCTCAATTCCTACCGTTTCAGTGTAAAGCGGCAACTCCTCGATCTCGTAGCCAAACAGCTTTAGCAGGTCTTGCGTGGACATCGCCGATGTACATGTTGGCGCGCAGGGGCAGATGCCACCGATTCGAAACGCAGCCCCAGAGATTCCCTGCACATAAGCCGGTGAATAGGGTTCGCCCCGGTAAGTCAGGATGACGCGCACGCCCTCGAAGAGTGCCTCGGTGACGCGATAGTGATCAATGCCGTCAAGAATGCACTTGTCCATTGCGTTTACCCCTTTGCTTTGCGATCAAAGCGCTGTCACGATTTTATCTAATGCCTGTAACCCTGCCGCTTCCGCCTCCCTGGCAGCTTTGAGCGCTTCAACCGCAGCGCGACTCGTTTCGTCAACTGGGAGTACGTCCTCGTCGGATGCTTCGAACGACCACGGGTAGATCTCCGCGATCTTACTCAGGCTCTCCGATACGACCCGATAGTGCGTCAATGCTGCATCGAACAATGTATCTACTCGACCGGCAAGTCGCTCTTTGGCTTCTTCTAGGAACCCGACAGCATTTTTGCGGCATTCCAGCCACACACCAGTGTTGAAGCGCATGCCCATATCAGAGGCTTTACCCTCTTGCAATGCGTTGATCCAGTTGTCATAGCCCGCCAATCCGGTCTTGTAATCCTCGAAAGTCCACTCGTTGGGGGTGGCGGCATGTTCCAGGGCAAAGGTCAAGGCCTGCTTAACCGTCGTCGCATCATCGGCGGCTTCACCGGGCCATACACTGTACAGTTCGAGGACGCCGATCCCGGTATCGCCCAGCTCTTGCCAGGGCTTAGGACCTTTACCTTCATCACAACCCGGACCGGAGTAATAGAAGCCCACATTGTCATAACCGTAGACCATGTAGAATTCGGGAATCTCCAGCTCCCAGCCGTAACAAGGTATTCCCTGGTCAATGGCGGATTGTGCGTGTTCCCAGGCGCGCTTTTGCATCTCGCCGAAGTCATCCTGTTGTTTGGTCGCGAAGATGCCGTCAAATTTGTAGCCGAGGTTGCGGCCCAGCTCAAAGAGCTTCATTGTGTTCCACGCCGTCGGCCCGCTGGGGCAAACTTCCTTGTGCAAGTTGATGACAAACGCGTGGCCCGTTCCGCCGTAAAGCCAGGCGTTGCTGATCTCAATCCCCAAGAAATCCAGACATCCCTTGATGCAGCCCAGGTGTGACACCCAAGCCGTACTCCACCTGCAATTCTCCAGCGTCTTCATCGTCCCCTCCCTTTTTGTGAGAACCCGTTCAACATTTTCCGCATATGTGGGGTTTGTGGTTGATTATCTTGACCGGCCATAGTTCTGCGGGATATTCCATTAAGACGTAGAACTTATGTTCTAATTATACACGAAAACCCAGTGTTTTGTCAATCATTTTTTCTACGCAAGGGCATATTCCACTGCCGCAACAGCGTGAATCTTCGTCGTATCAAACAGCGGAACGTGGCTATCCTCATCATGAATCAGTAATCCGATCTCAGTGCAGCCCAAGATGATGCCCTCTGCGCCAGATTGGACTAACCGCCCTATAATCTGCAAATACTGTGCTCGCGATTCCGGCCTGATTTCGCCGAGAACTAGCTCGTCATAGATGACACCATGGACAATCTCGCGTTCTTCATCGTCAGGGATTATGACGTCGAGACCATGGTTGTGACTGAGATGGCCCTTGTAGAAGTCTTCTTCCATCGTGAAACGCGTACCCAGCAATCCTATTGTTTTGATGCCGGCCGCACTCACTTTCTGTGCCGTCGCGTCTGCGATGTGCAACAAGGGGATGGTGATGTGCGCCTGAATATCATCGGCCACTATGTGCATCGTATTGGTACAGAGCACAACAAAATCGGCGCCTGCACTTTCGACATTCTGCGCTGCCTTGACCAAGTGTTGCGCTGCTTCTCGCCATCGTCCTTGACGTTGCAGGACCTCCATCGGCGCGAAATCCACGGAATACATCACGCATTCGGCGGAGTGAAGGCCGCCAAGTCTTTCTTTGACCGTTTCGTTGATGATGCGATAGTACTCAAGAGATGACTCCCAACTCATACCGCCAAGCAGACCTATCGTTTTCATGGTTTACTCCTCCCTTTCTGGAATGTGTCGTATCTTCGCTGCCACAGTGTACACTCTCAAGGATGTGTCGCTTTTCTCAAATGTCAAACACGCCTTGATTCGTAACAGTTCAGCGTTAGGGTAACTAGTTCGTAGCCCCTCGTGGGCGTTCAGACGGGCACAAGGCCCTGGACTACGGGACAACTGCGAACAGTTGCCTTGATTCCTATGTATTCATATGCAGCGTCGAATGAAACCAGGGCTTTATCATTCTCGTTATGGTCTCTTTTTTGCTTGGAGCGGATCGCCAGATCCGCGTCTTGGGACGCATCTCAGCTTCAAACGGGGAACTGGCGTTCCCCCCTCGAAGCGAGAATGATAAGACCCTGCGAGTGAAACATTGACGGTTTCCGGTTTTGGGCATATCATCTCATCTACAGGTGCAACGCACTTTTGCGTCAAAGAACACCGTTTTTACACGTGTACCGGATGAATCTAAATCAAGTGCGTTGCGCCTACCGTATCGAATCCGTAGCTTAATAAGGAGAGACTTCAATGACATTCACCTATCCCCCCGGTGAGCGTAGCGCTCATGTCGATGTATTGCACGGCGTCACCGTGCCCGATCCCTATCGCTGGCTGGAAGAATTGGATTCGGCCCAAACCCGCCAATGGATCGAGGCTGAGAACGAACTTACCTTTTCGTATCTGGAGCAAATCCCTGCCCGCGACAGAATCCGCTTGCGATTGACTCAACTATGGGATTATGACAAGTTCAGTCCGCCGGATAAGCACGGTGGTCGATACTTTTTCACGCAGCAGACCGGGTTGCAGAATCAGGCCGTGCTCTACTGGATGGCCGCGTTGGACGCCGAACCCCAGGTATTACTCGATCCCAATGGATTGTCAGAGGATGGTACGGTGGCGCTGACCGGCTGGGCTATCAGCGACGATGGGCGGCTGCTGGTCTACTCGCTATCAGCTTCCGGCTCGGACTGGCAAACCTGGCACGTGCGCGAGGTGGACACTGGCCGTGATCTCGCGGATGTGATCGAATGGTCCAAATTTTCCGACGCATCGTGGACAGCGGACAACGCCGGATTTTTCTACAGCCGCTACGACGCGCCGCAAGAAGGCGAAACTTTCAAGAGCACCAATTACTTTCACAAGCTTTACTATCACCGCCTGGGTACGTCACAGGCGGAAGATGTGCTGGTGTATGAACGACCCGATCATAAGGATTGGGGATTTGGTGGGTATGTGACCGAGGACGGTCGCTACCTCATCATCATGGTCTGGGTGGGCACCAACCGCGAAAACGGCGTCTTTTACCGGGATTTGCAGGACACGACGGCTCCGGTGGTTGAATTGCTCAACACCTTCGATGCTCACTATGGTTTCGTGGGCAATGACGGTCCCCTCTTTTACTTTCAGACCGACCTCGACGCACCTATGGAACGCGTGGTCGCCATCGACATCCGCCAGCCGGAACGCGCCAACTGGCGCGCGCGCGTTCCTGAATCGGCTGATGCATTACAAGGTGTAAGTCTGGTGCAAGATTGGTTTGTCGCCGCCTACATGCACGATGCGCACAGCGAGATGCGTGTGCTAGATAAACAGGGCCAACTCGTACGCGAGATTGTCCTGCCAGGCCTGGGGCAGGTAGGAGGATGCCATTGTCGACGCCAGGACGACGAGGTGTTTTTCGCGTTCACCAGCTTTAACACGCCAGGGACAATCTATCGCTACGACGTTGCCACCGGTGAAAGCACGGTTTTCCGTTTCCCCGAAGTTGGTTTCGATCCTGAGGATTACGTCACAGAGCAGGTTTTCTACCCAAGCCGAGATGGCACGCGTGTGCCGATGTTCATCACGCATCGCAAGGATGTGCAGCCCGGTCCCGACACACCGACCTATCTGTACGGCTATGGCGGATTCAACATCCCGATGATGCCTGCTTTTTCGGCCACCAATCTGGTGTGGATGGAGATGGGCGGCATTTACGCACAAGCGAGTCTGCGCGGCGGTGGCGAATACGGCAAAGCCTGGCACGACGCTGGCCGTCTGCTCAACAAGCAGAATGTCTTCGATGATTTCATCGCAGCGGCAGAATGGTTGATCGCCAACGGCTATACCAGCACATCCAAGTTGGCCATCGGCGGGGGAAGCAACGGCGGTTTACTTGTAGGCGCGTGTCTGACCCAACGTCCCGATCTGTTTGGCGCGTGTCTGTGTGCGGTTGGCGTGCTCGACATGCTGCGCTTTCACCAATGGACCATCGGCTGGGCGTGGACCTCGGATTACGGCTCGCCCGATAACGAGGCCGATTTCCAGGCGTTGCTGGCCTATTCGCCCTATCACAATGTCAAGGGTGGCACCCACTATCCACCCACGCTGATCACCACTGCCGATCACGACGACCGCGTTTTTCCAGCGCACAGCTTCAAGTTCGCGGCGGCGCTCCAACATGCCCAGGCGGGAGATGCTCCGGTCTTCATCCGCGTCGAAACCAAGGCCGGACACGGTGCAGGCAAGCCTACTTCCAAGATCATCGAAGAAGCGGCAGATCGCTGGGCGTTCTTTGTCGCCAACCTAAACATAAAACTCGAGGACACAAGCGCTGATTCAGAATCCTGAGTAGTGATGATGTACTTCTTGCACACCCGACGCCTGGGGTTCCGTCCATGGGCCGAAGCTGACCTTGATCTTGCTGTTGGGCTATGGGGTGATGAGAACGTCACCCGCTTTATCGGCGGCCCCTTCTCGGTAGACCAGATCCGCGAGCGGCTGGCGCGCGAGATGGATAATCTGCACACGTATCGCGTTCAATACTGGCCCCTCTTCCTCCTCGATCGTGATGAGTTTGTCGGCTGCTGCGGGTTAAGACCATACCGGGATGAGCAAAGCGTTTATGAGATCGGCTTTCACCTTCGACGCGCTTATTGGAGTCAGGGATTGGCGGTAGAAGCCGCATGGGCAGTGATGGAGTATGCCTTTCACCAGTTAAAGGCGACAGTGCTGTCCGCAGGCCATCATCCAGCCAACGTAGCCTCGCGGCGAGTGTTGGAGAAGTTGGGATTTCAGTATACCCACGATGAATTCTATCCGCCGACAGGATTGCAACATCCAACGTATCGGCTGACCGCGGAAGAGTTTGCAGAAGCGGTGGATACTACAATTCTCTAGGGGGTTCCGATTATGAAAGCTGAATACATCCATATCTCCGTTGACACTTTGCGCGCATTTTGCCAAGAGGTCTTTCAAGCTCTGAATCTTT
>JAFGSL010000530.1 GCA_016934645.1 Anaerolineae bacterium | reverse complement strand
TCTGCCGTCAACGCAGCGAACAACTGCTGCCCGTCAGCGACGCAATCACCGGAAGAGGACCAATCCGCAAGGCCGGCGTCGAGATAGCCGCGTAGGAAGTTCTGCCCATCGCCGAGTGTGATTTCCACCGGATAGCCTTCCGCCTCACACCGGAAGATGCGCACTTCCATGTCGACAAAAACAGGCGCGGCGCCGATCACCCGCGAGTACAGCGTCTTGCGCTCCTGGGGTGCGGTTTGGAGCACCGGCAAGTGCAGTGTCTGGGTGCAGGTATAGAGATGGTTGGCGCTGTCCACAAACTCCATATCAACCTGCAACGGGACGCTTGAACCGTACTCCAAAGGCTTGATATCCAGGTTTTCAACAGCGCGCTCCCCGGCGTCCAGGCTGATCAGGCGCTGCGTGCGCATCACCTGCCCATCAAACTGCCTCCCACTCGCGCGAATCATCAAGTTCCGCGCCGGGCCGAAGCCGACATTGCGCACAATGAAGTTGACCATCGTCCACGCATTGTGAACCAATCCATCGTGCTCGATCTCCAACGCCAGGTCGGGCTGCTGCAAACAACGCGCGACCTCGCGGCGACAGTGTGCGGCGAGTGCGTGTTCCCGTTCAGTCTCGTACAGGTTTACAATTGTTCTCCACACATCCGCCAGAGGTTCCAAAGCTGCACCCGCCGCTTCTTGAGAACGGGCGTGCTGCTGCAAAGCTTCCGCCTGACGTAAGGGTTGTCCTTGCGACGCCCAAAGAATGGCGGACTGCGCCCACTGCCCGGCGGCCTCGTATAACGCCGCCGCACGCGCCTTCTGGCCTAATTCGTCATAGGCAGACGCCGCCTCACACCAGTGCCCGGCGGCCTCGTGCTCGGCGGCGCTGAGCGGGCGCGCGAGCACCGTGACATTTCCATCCGCGTCGGCGATAAGCACCAAAGCCTCAACAGTCTCACCGGATTGAGCCGATGTAACGGAAAGCGCACTTTCCGTTACATCGGTTGAGAGAACGAGCGGGGAAACTTCGATGCGGTGCTCCATCGCGTGGCGCCATAGTTCCTTGCCCGTGACGGCGTCCAGTGCGTAGAGGTGATGATCGTGGCACGACGCGTAGACCACACCGCCCACGACAACCGGGGTAGCCGTGATACGGCGGTCGGTGGCGAGGCGCCAGACAATGTGCCCATCCAGGTCGAGCGCGTACAATCCATCTCGCGCACCGACGTAGAGCCGTTCACCGTCCGTGACCGGCGCGGTAAGCGGTTTGCCCGCCGGTCCAACGTCGGTTTGCCACACCAGCGCGCCATCCGCCTTCGTCAGGGCCACCGCTTTTCCCATGCTGAGCACTGCGAAGATGCGATCCCCAACCATGACCGGCATCTGGTCCACCCAGGCCGTACCCGGCGCGTCAAAGCGCCAGCGCGGCGTGCCATCCAATGCCGACGCCAGCAGGTGCGGGGCGCGACACGGGATCAGCAACATGTCGTCCGTTACTGCGGGGGCTGAACGAGAGGCGGAAACGGGCAGCGACCAGCGGCGCTGTTCCTGGCCTGTGTGGATGTCCACTGAGACTAGGGAGGTAGCATCTACCGTGACAAAGGCCTTATCGCAATACACAGCAGGCGCGGAAACCTGCTGCACGCCCGGCGCCCAGCGCCAGATGACGTTACCTTCCGCATTCAGCGCAACCAGCGCGCCCTCCCCGCGCAGAAGATCGGTGCTCGTGAGGCTGACGAGGAGGCGGTCGCCGGAGACGACCAGACCGCTGATCAGGGTGTGGTCGAAGGTGTGCTGCCAGGCGCGGTGGCCGTCGACCAGACCGAGCACCTCAAGCAGGCTTTTTGATTGCGTTTGCGTCGTTGATCGGACAGAACACACAACCCGTCCGCCCCACAGAGTCAACGCGGGCGAGGGTTCACCGAATAGGGGGATGTGCCAGAGTGTGTTTAGAGTGTTCACTGTCTATTGCCTATAGTTTGCGTCATCAAGGGGTGTTCGTGGCGGGGGGATAACCACAGATAGCAGAAATGTACGATATGTGAATGCATTACCATTACCTGAGTTCTTCACCGTGTATTTCCGTTATCCGTAGTTGATCGTGCATTTCTATTATCCGTGGTGCTCACCCGCGGTGGCAAACGAACCGGCCTGATCTCCAGTTGTTCCCCGTGAAAATTCGCCAATAAGCCCAAGCGCATACCAAAGTAATCGAGATACCGCCGCATCTTGACATCAAAGGTGTCCGACATCTCGCTGACAGCAAAAGCTGCCACGATCACCTTCTCATCCACGATGAGCAGACGACAAGGGCTCGTGCCTATGTGTTCCCCTTCGTAAATCACGGGAATCTCACGGACAAAGACGTAGGGAATATCCTGTTCACTGAACTCAACCTACACCGAGCGACGGTAAACATGATGAAAGAAGCCTGGTCCCAGTTCATAATGTACCCGGTACAGGCACGCATAGATACGCCCAACCAGTTCGGGATAGAGCAAGTCCAGATCATCTGGATAACACGGCTTCCAGGCAAAATCCGCGCGGTCGCGGGCATAAAAGCCGGCATAGCGTTCGATCTCCACACACGGCGTTCCGAAATTCACCAACAAACCCACATCAGCCCCGGTGACACGCAGGTAGGAGAGCAGTTGCGCACGGTTAAGAGCGGTCAATGCCGGTAGCACCTTGAGTTCCACCACCACTTTGTCGGCGACCAGCACATCACAATAATAGCGGCCCACTTCGGTATCTCGGTACATGACGTGAAATTTAGCCTCGAGGGTGTGCGGCAGGTTGCGTTTTTCCAGCCCAATACTCACCGCCTCCTGATAGTACTTCTCAGGCAACTTTGGCTCCAAATGGTTGCCCACATCATAGAGCACGCCTCGGATAGCGTAGGTCAGATCAGCGTGGAAGAGTTTGTCGTCTGGCATTGAGTAACCTCGCGGGGGATCACCACGGATAAGAGAAATACACGATAGAGACAACTATGGAGAAAGAAAATCTACCATAAGAAGGCTCTCGAATTTGGATGGATACGCTGGACAGAATTTTATCGTTTATTTCTATCATCCGTGGTGCTCCCCCCGCCGCACAGCAAACTGTCGTCCATTTCTGTCATCCGTGTTCTCGTCCATAGTTATTCGTGGGCAAGCATAACCACACACCGAAAGCCTACGTGACGATATGGTTTCAGAGCATCGCCCGTGCCGCGATATGCAGAACGTACGCGAGATCCATCCTCGCCCTGGGATCCTCCACGCACCACCCGCTCACTGCCAGTTTTTGTTCCTTCAGGATTGGTGAGTGATCCGGCAGAATATCCACCATACCAATCCGCTGTCCATTCGAATACATTGCCGGCCATATCCAGCGCGCCGACCCAGCTTCTGCCCTCCGGAAAAAAGCCCACTGGCGCGGTGTATCGATAGCCATCATCCACGGCTTTGTCAGCCCACTCATAGGTACAGTTCTCATCACAGTAATTCAATTTGGTTCCATCAAAGTCATTTTCCCATGGGTATACATAACCTTCCGGCCCCCGTGCCGCGTATTCCCATTGCGCCTCGGTCGGCAATTGCGCCTTGGCCCACAGACAATATGCTACCGCGTTATACCAATCTACACCAACCACAAGTTGTTGGTCATCGTTATAGGAGGCATCATCGGCATAAGTGGATGCCTTCATACACTGCTTGCTACACATTTGGCATATTGCTCATTGGTAACCTCTGTCTGATCCAGCCAGAAGCTATCCAATGTCACTGTATGCACCGGTTGTTCATTTTCAAACTCAAGATGCTGACAATTTTCAGACACTTGATTGCAGAGTTCAAATGCAGCATCTATCTCAGCATCTGTGCTGCCCATCTGGAACATGCCGCCCGGCACATAAACCATCATCATTCCGTCTTGAGGACGAGTCCAAGTATCACCGCTACAACCCCAGGCATCACAGATCGTTGCTGGCGTCAGCGTAGCCGTCGGCGCGGCAAAGAAGGCGTCCCGCAGTGGAGGGCCAAGCACGCCCACCAACACAATCACCGCTGTCAGACCAATGCTCACCAGCTTGAACCAGCCAGGCAAGAGTGGTTTTAATTGCGCCTTCCACAACTGCGCCACAAACGCGCCCGCGGTGGGAAAACGGCCGGCGGGGACTTTCGCCAGCATCGTGAGCAGAGCCGCGGTCACTTCTGGCGGTAAGTCGGTCACAAAACGTCGCGGATCGGGCGGTGGAGTATACAC
>JAFGSL010000529.1 GCA_016934645.1 Anaerolineae bacterium | reverse complement strand
GCCGTAAGGCAGTGGACCGGCTGGTGGCAGTGCAGGCACTCCCTTTCAAACTCGGCATGTGAGTGAAAGCCATCAATCACTTTCCCATCGCCCTGCGACGCCGATATGGGACCCGGGTTGAGGTAGGGTCCAAGGTATCCTTCGAAATGGAGATAGACCAGCACGCCCACCATCACGATACCGGTGATGAAGCCGATGCGGAAAAATTTTGTGCGTATGAATTTCTTCAATAGTTGTATCATTACAGTCTCCGTATGGCGGCTACGGTTTCCGGTTGACGAGAACACCATCCGGTAGCGTCTGCGTGGCGCTGGCACTCCAATACACGTTTCCTTCGCCCGCTTCCCCGGTCGGGTGACACGTCACACAATCGGTGATCTTGGTGATATCGAGTTCGGCATGGACTGTTTCCATCTCTTCCTCGGTGTGATCGTGACAGCCGTAGCAGGTATGTTCCGAGTACGTCGTGGTGTGACAGGTTTCGCAGGCCACTTTTCCATCCCCGCCGTGATCGAGCGCAAAGGTGTGGCGGTTCAATAATGCCGGTTTCCAGGATTCGAGACCGTGACAGCGCGCGCAGTTCTCACCGAAACGGTCGGCGTGGACGGCCGGTTCTTCGTGACAGGCCCGGCACTCGTGTGGATCGCCGTCCATTGTATCGATCTGCGTTAAATCGTTGCTGACCAGGACGGACTCGGTGTATTCTGTCGTCTGTACGGCGGCCATTGTGCTGACAACCTGCCAGTCCGCCTCGCGGATCAATGTGACCAGGCTCTCAACTTCATACGTGGTCAGAATGCCGCCTTCGGACATATGCCAGGCTGCCATGCCCGAACCGTGGGAGGCGCCGGCGATGGCGCTGTACAGTTTACCCGCTTCGGCTTCGGCAAAGGCGGGGTTGTTCAGCGCCGGCATCGCACCGAGACCCTGTCCCGACGTTCCGTGGCAGGAAGCGCAGTCTTCGAGATAGAGCGCAGCAGCAGAGCGTATCTGCTGTTGGCTCAGGGCCACTTGGGCGGTCTTCATACGCGCCGATTCCCGCACCGCGTAGAACGGTACCAGTGCAATGATAATGAGCAATGCGATCAAGGCGAGAGCATTATATTTCTTCATCTGTATCCTGCCTTTCACGCATATACCAGTTGATCTGGGCTGAAGTTCTGACGCTGGTGCAGGTTCGCTGTATCGACCTTGACCGTGCCCTTATCGATACTCACAGTAAAGGTGTCCAATGAACGTGGCACCGGCGGCCCCTCGAAATTGCCGTGCGCGTCGAAGTGAGCGGCGTGGCACGGGCAGAGGAAGCTGTTGGTCTCCGGAACCCACATCACGGTGCAGCCCAGGTGCGGGCAGCGGCTATGGACGGCAAGGAAGCCACCGTCCTCTGCGCGAACCAGGAAGAAGCGCGCATCGCTGAACTCGGTCACGGTACCTGGCTGGAAGCCATCCACCGCGCCCGCGGTGATGATGCCGCCATACTCCCCGTCCTGGCTGCGGGATTTCAAATAGAACAAGCTAACGCCGCCAACCTCCAACAAAGCCAGCGCTCCCAGGACGTTGAGACCCATTCCCAGGAAATCGCGACGGCTCATTTTTCCTTTGCCGGGGAGTTTGCACGTGGGGCCGGGTTGCTTGTGTTCTTCTTCGGGTTGTTCAAGGATTTCAAGATTTTCTGTGTCCATTGTTTTACCTCCAGTTAGAACGGCAGCACCAGCGCCATGTTGGGGCCGCGGAAGAGCGCGCACGTGATGGTGAGGACGATAAAGCTCATCATCACAAATGCGAACAGACCGGTCAAGGCCTCGCTGCGGTTAGCTCTGAGGACGAGCCGGACGAGCCCGTAAATGACGAACAATCCGATGAGGACTATGCCCAGCGGGATCAGCCCGTTGGAAACGAACGGCGACCACGTGGGCAACAGCGAAGAAAAACCAGCCCATCCTTCATCGGCGATGATCAATAGCGGGACGATGTCCAGGCTGAGGATGGCGCCGATGAGAGCTGCGCGCCGCCCCACCTTTGAGCGGAAGTAGATGCCGATGTTGGCGTCCTGGCGATCCAGGTAAGGAACCAGTGCCACGCCGAGGAGGAGGATGGCGACGAGAAGCATCGCGGCGCGTGTCTCTATATGCAGGAGCAATTCCTGGATGCCGCCCAGGTACCAGGCCGCTTTGGCCGGATTCGGCGAGTGCAGTGGATTGGCGATCTGGCCGAGTGGCGCCGGGACGAGCATTGCCCAGACGAGCATAAGGGCGATCACAGCCGCGCCGACCGCGACTTCGCGGCGCACCAGGTGCGGGATCGTCGTCACGCGCACCGGCTTTTCGCCTTCCGGCAGTAGCGGCTGCGAAATGCCGCCATCTTTGCGAATCCGCCAGAAGTGGTAGGCCAGGATGATGAGCGTGATCGCCGGTAGACCCGCAACGTGTAGCGCGTAGAAGTTGCTCAACGCGACCTGCCCCACTTCGCGTCCACCGAGCACGGCATCGCTGATTGCTGACCCGACGAGCGGAACGTAACTGAGCAAGCTGCTGCTGACGGTGACGGCCCAGTACGCTAATTGGTCCCAGGGCAGCAGATAGCCGGTGAAGTTGAAGACAAGGACCAGCACGAGCAGCCCCAGGCCGAGAATCCAGTTGAACGCGCGCTTCTCCTTGAAGCCGCCGGTGAAGAAGACGCGGAACATGTGCAGGAAGACGGTGACGACGAGAAGGTTGGCGGACCAGTGGTGCAGCGCGCGGATGAGCGAACCAAAGGCAACCTGCGTCTCCAGAATTTGGATGCTGATGTAAGCGCGGTCTATGGTCGGTTCGTAGCGGAACATCAACAGCACGCCGGTCAGTGCGAGGAGCGCGAACAGCAGTGCGCTGATGCCGCCCAGACCCCACGTGTAGGTGAAGCGAATGGCGGCGGCGGGTACGCGGGTGGGGTGGAGGTGTAAGATTAAGCTATTGAGCACCTCGCGCATCCGGTGCCGGTCGTTAGCCCGATCGGCGGTGTGCAACGTGTGCTCTGGGAAAGTATTGGCGGGTATTTGTACTTTCATCGGTCTCTCTCTATAAACGCATGAACTGCTTGAGAACTCCTTGGGGTATGACTGGCCTCGAAAAAAGGCCAGTCATACCCAGGTTTTGTGATGTAACGTTATGTGACTTACTTCGCCACCATAGGGATCATGGCGCGGTAAATTTCCTCTGCCACCAAAACCGTGACGGTGTTACTACTCGATGACCAGTGTCCTTCATCATCCAGCGCGCTGAAGGTGAAGGTGTGCCGTCCGCGGCTGAGATCCTCGGCCGGGATGACAAGCTTTTGCTCACTGCCTACCACGCCATCGATACTCGACGTCCATTTGTAGGCGACGATACCCTCACCCATTTGGTCATTGTCCTTCGCCGTGCCAGCCAGGGTGAGAACATCACCGGCTGTCTGGCTGACCGCAAATTGGCTGGTGTAAGCGATGCTGGCGGTTGGCATTGCCTCCGTATCATCCAGGTACATAATGCGGCGGAAGATGGCGTCGCTGTCGGAGATGTTCTCGTACTCATCCTCTTTCCACTGGTTCCAGATGACGTAGTAGTAGGTGCCACCATTGTTGCAGGTGTTGGCAGCCTCACCGGAGAGGTCCTCGCGGTCATGTTCGAGCCAGTCGAAGCCCTCGACGATCTCGCCATCACCCGTTTCGTACTCCACCAGGTTGTAGTCATCGCCCCAGTTGTAGGCCCGGCTGTAGAACAGGTCCAGCGGTACGGCTTCGCCTTCGGCCACAGTGGTGTTGTCGCCCGTCTCATAGACGATGAAGAACTTGGATGGGTCGCGGATATCATCGTCATAGCCTGTGAAGCTGATTCCCTTCAGATCCTTGATGGGCAGCATCTTGATACCGCCGGTGGGCGTGTAGCGCGGGTCGAGGATGGTCACTTTGTTGCCGGTGAGTTGGGAGAGGTTGCGGGATTGTTCGAATTCGCCAGCGCCGTAGGTGGTGCAGACTGTGGTGTATTCTGAGCCGGCGCCATAGTTCTCACAGGTCTCGGTACCATCGCCGCCCAGGGCTGTCGGTGTGGTTGTCCAGGTCATGCCGCCGTCGAAGGAGCGCCGGGCGTAGAGGTTGTAGTGGTCGTTGCCGACGCTGTTGGCCTTCCAGTTGGGCGACCAGGCGTACATCATCATAATGAAGTCGCCGTCGATGAACCCGCGATGGCCCTTGGCCACGTCGTAGGGGTTTTCCCAGGATTCGTCATCCAGGTTTTCTTCGGTCTGCACCCATTCGGTTACCTTGGGGAAGGGTGACACGCCGCCGTCCCAGGGGAAGACCGCCGCGCAGGCTTCCCCGCTGGTGCCGTTGTCACAGGAGACGATATTGCCGCTAGAGACGTTGATTCCGGTGCTGAGACATAGGCCTTCCAGGTAACGCGGATTGCTGCCGTCGGTGTAGGCCCACATGCTGTTTCCGTCTGCATCCTCACAGACCAGGTTTTCGTAGGCGTAGGGGTTGTAGCCCTCGGGGAGACACTGCTCCGTGGTTTCCGTGTCGCCATCTAGTTCGCAGTCGAATAAGAGATCTGTATCCGCCTTGGTCAAACGCAGGAAGATGTCCGCCGGACCACCCTGGTTAAGGATACCCTGCTTGACGATCAAGGCTGCCCCGATGCCACTGTCTCCAATCTGGTGTATGGGCTGAGAGAAGTGTGAGAAGCGGCGTGAGATCTCGGTTTCGTAGAATTCGTTCCCGAAGTCGTCCTCCAACATTTCGAAGAGTTCGCCGGTCTCGGGATCCTTAGCCGGCCAGTTGAGCATCCCGCCCTGCATAGCGAAGCTCGGGTTGACAAGATCGAAGGAGTAATACCACATGTTCTTGCCGATGTCTTCGGGTTCAACTTCTTCCTCAACAGAGCCTTCGCCCAGAGCCTTGGATTCCTCGGCACCCATAATGACGATGCCTCCATCGTACCATGTCGTATCAGTCACATCGTCGGTAACAAAGAGGCTGTTGTAGGGCTGGACGTTGACGCGTGGACGCGATGCGCCAACGCGGCCTTGGAGTATCCGACCATCCTCAGTCTGACACAATTGTAGGGTAGTGCCACCTGGATTAGTCCACCCAACTATCTCAGTGCAGAGAGTCGAGTCCGCTGATTGAGTGATAGTTGTTAGATCGTCGGGTAGGTCCGTGTTGGCATAGGCATTCACTACCCCGTCAACTTCACCAGTTTCGAAGTCGACATAGCAGTACAGATCGCTGCCGGTTTGCTTGCACATCTTGTTGTCTGATAGACGGATGGGCATCGCCATCGGTACTGCGACTTTGGGCATCGTCTCGCCCTCGTATTCGGCAAGCGAGACCGGGTCAATCGTTGCTAGATCGCCATCCGTATCGACCTGGTCAAAATCCGTGATCGAGATAAAGGAATACCAGAGGTCGGTCTGTTGGTTGACGACCGCGCCGGACCAGCCTTCGCCGGGACCGAGGCCCATACCGGGGCGCAGCCCTTCGGGATCTTCCTGCCAGGTCATCATAAAGCCAGCGGCACCGTCGGCGTTCATTTCCAGGCGATTGGCGTCACGGCGACCGGAGGTCAGGCGCTCGGCCTTGGTCCAGGCGATGTCGTAAGTGCCGGCTTCTTCATCCAACAACAACTGACCGCGGGCGGACCAGACACAGGAATAGGGGATCTCGCCGACTTCGGGGAAGCCCTGGAGGGTATAGTCCACCGATTTCTGGTTGCCTGCCACACCCCAGATATCCCGCACGTAGAGATCGGGCAAACCAAATTCAGTCTGCAGTGCCGCAACTTCATCGTCCGTGAATGTATACATGGGTGAGCCGCCGTCGCAGTATCGGCTGATCCAGCCGACCAGCACTTTGTCCCCCGCGATGGCGACGGTCATGTTGTGCGCGTCTCCAGGGAAGGGATGCCCGTCCGCCAGAGTGAAGGATGAAAGATCCGCCGATAGCGACAGGTTTGTGCTCTTCCAGGTGGCACCATCGTCCAAAGAGACAGAGGCATAGGCATCGTGTGCACCGATACCAGCCCCGCCGCTCAGGATGCTGTAGATACCCTCTTCCTCTTCGTGTTCCTCCGGTAGGGCGTCAATGTAGACTGCGACCAGTGGTTTGGCATAGTCGCGGGTTTCGACCAGACCGCCTTCGGCATCATAGTATTCGATAGGAACACCGACGGTGCCATCTGCGGCTTGCGCCGGCACGTAGAACGACATATGGTTGAGGTTAGCGCGCTCGGTTTCCTGGTCGGGCGTCTTGGAAACGTTTTTGCGGAACATTGTGCCATCATCCGCAAAAACGAGTTGGCTGGTCAGCGTAAGCAGAACCAGCACGAGCAAAAAACTGCGTATTTGTCTTCGTCTTGATTTCATAGTTGTCTCCTCCTAAAACACGGATTGAATTCTTGGCCTAATACGGTGCTGAAAGTGGATCGACGGCCTGCCCAGGCCGAGTCGTCGTCTGCTTCTGGATGACTTTGACGAGGTCATTGGCCGACAGCGCTGTGTAGTGTTGGCTGGAAAGGGCAATGACTTCGCTACATTGTGCGTCCAGGCCGATAAAAGGGATGCCGGGGCGTTCTTGGAGCAGTGGAACGATTTGGGATGAAAAAGGAAGGTCCAGGTCGAAGATGACGAGATCCGGTGCAATCGTTTGTAAGTGCTGGGCGACGTTGTTGATGGTGGCATCCACCCGGATGACGTCCAGTTCCTGCTGGTCAGCCAGGCTCGCTTCGACGCCATCCATCAGCAGGGAATCTCCAAAAAGTACGATCACTTGTCTGTCATCCATTAAAAACTCCATCGCAAAACAGTTGTGGTGGGTTTGGTTGTTTAAGAAAAGGCCGATGCTGCCCCGCCCGCCAACGGTGCAGCACCGGCTCCCATAAGGGCTACTTGCTCAAGTTGCCGGGGCCAGGAATCCCTGAACCACCTTGACCCGGGCAGACCTTCGACCAACCCGGAGGCCCATCAATGGGGTCTTTCCCAGGATTTTGCGCCCATCCCGGCGGGCGCAACGAAGGCTGCCCGCCGCCTTTTGCTGCAACCGGTGCAACCGAGACGATCAGCATCAACACGACCAACAACAAAACTAAAAGCTTCTTCATTACGATTACCTCCTTGCCGTATGAGAAAAATAGGAATGTATTGGCTGTACGCCACCACAAAACTGTCTATATCATAGCAAAAGGGGTAGGTGCGGTGCAATACTGATTGCCTCTAAGGAGGGGTGAATTGAAGAATGAAGTCAGTGGGGTATAAAACGCAAAAGAATTAATCCTTCTGAAGGAAGGATTAATTCTTTTGCGTTTGCGGGATTTTGGATGTTACCCGATGCGTTTTGGGGGAATATCTTTGGGTGAAATCAGGCTGTCGCGGACGGCGGTCAACGCTGCTTCGTGACGGTTGCGGCATTGCAGTTTGCTCAGGATGTTGCGCATGTGGGTTTTGACCGTGTTGACGGAGATAGGGAACCGCTCAGCGATCTCCTGATCGGAGGCGTTCTCGTAGGCGACTAGCGCCAGAATCTCCCGCTGCCGTTGCGTCAACGTATGTTCGTCTTCGGTCAAGCCGGCGGGTTGTGGGCCTTGCAGGGGATGGCGCAATAAATGCAGAACGTGACCGCTCACTTCGGGGCTGAAGATGGCTTCCCCGCGCATCACACCACGCAGCCGTTCCAACAACTCCGTCGAGCGAATGGTCTTCAAAAGGTAGCCCTGCGCGCCGTTGTTCAGCGCGTCGAAAATCTGGGTATCCTTTTCAGACATGGTGAGCATCACGATGATCGTATCCGGCAGGTCGGCCCTGATACGTTTGGTGGCTTCCACGCCGTCACATCCCGGCATCTGGATATCCATCAGGATCAAGTCGGGTTTGAGGCCGCGTGCTTTCAACACGGCCTCGACGCCATCGCTGGCTTCACCGACCACGTCGAAATCGGGCTGCGTCCTGAGGATGTTGGAAACGCCCTCACGGAACAGTTGGTGATCATCGGCCAATAGGATGCGTATTTTTCTCACCGGCTAACCTCCTGAAAAGGATAGAACCACCCGCGTGCCCTCGCCCGGCGTCGATTCCACCATCACCTGCCCGTCGATGCGTGCAGCGCGAGCCTGCATAATGCTCAGCCCGAAGTGCTGCTCGCTATTGTGTTGTGCAGCATCGAGATCGAAGCCGCGCCCATCGTCGACGACGGTGATAACGACCGCGCTGTCTTGTTTTTCCAGCATCACATCGATGTGTTCCGCCTGTGCGTGCCGGGCGGCATTGCTCAGGGCTTCCTGCACGATGCGGGTTACCTGTTCGTTTGTATCAGGAGGCAAAAACAGCGGTGTGCTGTCATAGTCCGCCAGATGCACCGACGTCTGGCGTTCTGCGGCAAAAGTTTGCACGACGTCGTCCAGCAGTTCATGAAGCGCTTTGCGCGGTGTTTGTCGCGATAGCAGGTGATTGATGGCTGCGCGGAGTTCGCGTGTTGCCTGGTCCACTGCGCGTCTTACGCCTTCAAGTTGGGGTTCGCCCACGGGGTGTTGCGCGATGCCCTCAAGCTGCATCACCTGATCGACTTGCATGCCCATGTAGCTGAGCGTCTGGCCCACGCCATCGTGCAACTCCGATGCGATGCGCTCGCGCTCGTGCATTGTCGCCGTCTTTTCGATCTCCTGGTCAAGGTAGGCATTTTCCAATGCCATGGCCGCGCGGTTGGCAAAGCTTTGCCCCAGGATCATTTCATCGGGGCGCCACCGCCGGGACGTGCGCTGATCGATCACGAACAACAAGCCGAGTGCCTTGCTCTTTGTCCACAGGGGCAAGCACAAAACCCCGCGCGCGCCGAGCGCCTCCTGCCATGCGGCTGGCACGCGAGGATCTTTTTGCCCATCCTCGATCGCGATGGAGAGGCGGTGACTGGTTAAGGCATTCAGGCACGGCAAGGTGTCGAGCGGGATCTCCAATTCCTCTTGTTCTATCTGGTCGGCGGCGTAAGTGGCGACGTTTTCCGCGACCTGCGCCATCTCATCCCACGTGTACAGGCAGGCGATCTGGCAGTCGAGGAGTTTGGCGGCGATGGCGACGATCTGCTCGTAGAGTTGGCCCAGGTTGAGCGGGCCGCTCAGGGCGATGGTGGCCTGGTGGATCATGGTCAATTGTTCGGCCAGGTTCTCGGTTTCTTGGTAGAGCCGGGCATTTTCCACCGCCATGCCGATCTGCTGGCCGATGGCGGTCAAGAGCTCCAGCCAGTGTGACGGGATGCTGTTAGGCTGGTCCACGCCCAGCATCAGTACGCCCACGGCTTTGCCCCTGGAGATCAGAGGCGCGCAAACAAGGGTGTGTGGGTGATCCTTTTCGATGCCCGGTGGCAGCCCTGTGTGCTCGTAGGTTTCCGACAATTCGTCTACGTGGGTCACCAGCGGGTGCATTTCGAGAATCGCCTGCCCACACCAACATTCATCCAGGCGCATAGGGCGTGCGGAGGGTAAATGCGTCTCCGCAGTCGCTCCACTGCGGTAGACGTGGAGGTTGAGCAATCCCTTCAGCGGGTCGATCAGGAAGATGCCACCGCTTTTTAAATTCAAGATCGAGAGTACCGTGTCCAGCGCAGTGTTGAGGATGGCGTCCAGATGCAGGGATTGGCTGAGCGTGGCCGCAATGATGTTTTGGGCTGCCAGTTCCATGTTGCTGCGGGTGATTTCCTCCTCGAAAGTTTTGCGTTCGGTGATGTCCTGGAAGACGACCACCGCGCCTTCCAACGTTTCATCCTGGTAGAGAGGCGTGCTGACGTAGCGGGCGGGAAAACTGCTGCCGTCTTTGCGCCAGAAAATTTCGTCATCGCCACTCCGCTCTGTGCCGGCGCGATACCCGGCGTGGATCGGGCATTCGGCTTCGGGGTAGGGTGCTCCATCCGGATAGGAGTGGTGCCAGGTATTATGACTGGGCCGTCCGATCAGCTCTTCAACAGTATAGCCCAGCATCTCCGCTGCTGCCGGATTCACAAAGATGTGCCTTCCGTCCTGGTCGATACCGAAGATGCCCTCACCGGCCGATCCCAGGATCAACTCGTTACGGTGGCTGAGTTCCGCCAAGGCTGCCTGTGTAAGCTGGCGCTCGAAGATTTCCTGCTGCAATTGTGCGTTGGCCTGGCTGAGCGCCGTTGTACGTGCTTCGACCAATTCTTCGAGATGGTCGCGGTAGGCTCTGACCTGCGCATCCGCGGCTTCCTTTTCAAGGGTCTGTTCGCGGAAATAGACATAGCCCAGGATCGGGGTGGCAAGGATGTGAAAGGTATTGGCCACACGGCAGATGATGTAGTCATAGGCTTTGTCCGTTGTGTAGTTAGCGAGTGCGAGCGCTTCGGCCAACAGGAAAAACCATAGTGCCAGAGAGACCACGTTGCGTAGCCATCCCTGCCCTCGATTGAGCGCGTAGATCGCCCAGGCGATCAACAGGGGGCTGGCGGTGTGAAAGATCCACGAGAACCAGCTGTGATGAAATTGGCTGCCCGGATGCAGTGCGTTGTATCGGGGCCATCCGAGAAAGGTGATAAGGTAACAGATACCTGTGGTGATCAAACCCACGCGCAGGTAGCGCCGCGCCAGGCCCGGGTCGTCCAGGATATAGCGCAAGAAGGATGCCGCGACGACGAGTACCGCCGCCATCGCCACTGCGTGCTCGATGGGCTCGACGACGCAGGCATCGTTTTCCGTCCCGGTGAGAATCTTCGAGGCGATGTGCAGGAACATAAAGGCTTCACGCACAAAACCCAGGGCAAAGCCCCAGACCAGCATTCTCTCGCGGGGAAGATCCTGCTTGCGCTGCCGTGACCAGGCTACCCACAGCAGGACGGCCCAGATCACAGCCGGGATCCCGAAGCGCATCAGGTTGTTTTCCTTGGGGCCAGGACCGCCGGCATATTGCCCCATCAGCAACCATAGGAAGTCCCAGAACTCCATACTTACCCTCCCAAAACAGTCCGATAAACGTTAGTCGAGTAATCCGCTAAACTTAGAAGCTACTGCGCAGTACGAGCGGAAGGTAGATGTAATAAGTGATTGTGTCTTCGCCGGTCCCCAAATAGACCAAAGCGCGTCCGCGTGGCTCGGTTTCGGTTTTGTAGTCCGGTGCGCCAACGATGATGTCCACAAAGCTGTCGTCGTTCACGTATCCAGCAGAGCCTACCGCAGACCCGTACATAGGCTCGTTTTTGTTGCCTTCGCCGCGCCAGACATAGCTTGTACTCAGACCTGATAGAGATCCCAAGTAAACGTAGACTGCGCCTTCATCGTCTTGATCATAGGTGGCGTGTGGTGCACCGATGATGACGTCTGCGTAATCATCTTGGTTTGTGTCCCCAACAGCGCCTACGGCAGTGCCAAATTGTGCTCCAATGCCATCGCCATAAAGCTGCCGGTGTGGTGTGGTGAGCATGCCCGTGGCCGAACCAAGGTAAACGAAAGCCGCACCCGCGCTGTCCAGTGTGTCTTTGTCGTACAGCGGCGCACCGACGATGATATCGTCGCACCCGTCACCGTTGACGTCTCCAGCGCTGCTCACGGCGTGTCCGTATCTGGCGTCGCTCTGGTCGCCGTAGATCGCGGTATATGTTGTGCTGATACCGTCGGTTGCTCCGTAGAAGACAAACACCGCGCCCGCGTCGAGTGTGCCGGAGATATTGTACCCTGGCGCGCCGACGAGGATATCGTCGTAGCCGTCGTCGTTGACGTCTCCCGCCGCCCCAACGGAGAAGCCGAAAAGGGCGTTGGCCTGGTTAATGTCGACCGTGACCACACGCGTTGTCGTCAAACCGCTGGCTGCACCGAGGAAAACGTAGATCATACCTTCTAGGTCTTCTCCGTTGCTGTACTTATCTGCGCCGATAATGATGTCATCGTAGGTATCTCCGTTCACGTCACCGGCAGTGTCCACGGCAATGCCCAGTTCGCTGTCCTTTTGTTCCCCAATCAGTGACCATTCGGGCATCTCCACCAGGCCATCACTTGAACCATAGAAGACGAAGGCAGCTCCCTGGGTCCCTGTGGCGATGTTCGGGTTTTTGTACTTCGGCGCGCCGACGATGACATCATCATAACCGTCATTGTTCACATCACCGGCCGTGCCGACCGCGCTGCCAAAAAGCGAACCTTTCGTCCCTGCTACTGTCCGGTCAGGATGAAGGCTGTCGCTCAGTCCGCCCGCCGAACCGTGAAACACGTAGGCTATCCCTACTTTGTCTGCAACCACAACATCGTTGGGTGCGCCCACGATGACGTCGGCGAAGCCATCGCCGTTGACATCGCCGGCCGTTCCGACTGCGTACCCTAGTTGATCTCCCGTGTTATTGCCCTCTTGTGTCCAGTCCAGGTCGAATGCTTGCCCGATGTCCGACGGCGAAGCCGTGCGCCCGATCCCAGGAACGAACCACCAGACCAGCAACATAAGTGGCAATAGAAGTGCAAGTAAAATCCGCCGAGTGGCGCCCACAATTTTCTCCCGTGCATTTGAGATAATGCCTCAAACTATAACATGAAAAGTCCTACAGTAAAGCAGGCGCGAGTAGTGAGAGGCTTATGAATTGATTTCCCATTTTTGCGCAACCGACTAAAATCTGAGTTTACTATGGCTATCAGGTATTTCGCCTTTCACTTACGATCCCAGGTCGGTCCTCGACGATGACTGAAAAACGTGCGCTATTGGTGCAACCAGCTCGAGTGTTGTTTCCTTTAGGTTTGGGGACGGCGCTCTCGCTGATGGGCGACGCCACGTTGTATACCGTGTTGCCCACGCACACAGCCGATGCGGGGATCACACTCGCCAGCGTCGGCGTGATGCTGGGCGTCAACCGGGCGGTGCGCCTCTTTCTGAATGGCCCGGCGGGCCTGGCCTACGACCGTTGGCCCCGGCGACGGCTTTTCATCCCGGCCTTGTTCATCGGGGCGCTTTCCACCGCGCTCTATGCCGTGGTGCGCGGATTCTGGCCGTTGTTGATCGCGCGCATGTTGTGGGGCCTGGCATGGTCGGGCATTTGGATCGGCGGGGCGACGATGATTCTCGATGTTACCGTCGCCCAGGATCGCGGGCGCTGGACCGGTTTCTACCAGACATGGTTCTTTCTGGGAGCGGCGTTGGGCTCCTTGCTGGGCGGCGCACTCACCGATGCGGTGGGATATGCGTCGACCATGTGGATCGGCGCGGCTTTGACCACACTCGGTGCTGTGGTCGCGTTGGCCTTGTTGCCGGAAACGCGAAAGCAGACGGCGGCTGGCGCGCATTCAGCCGCCCATCCGCGTCACTCTCCGGAAGAAGCCACCCGTCCGCGGTTGCGCGCCAATGCTGATTTGTGGTCCGCGGTAACATTGCAGGGGATCAACCGTTTTGTGATCTCTGGGGTGCTTACGGCCACGTTGGGGCTGCTGGTGCAGGCGCGTTTACAGGATACCGGTATCCGGCTAGGCGTGGCGACCCTCACCGGCATCTTGATGGCGGGACAGACGCTTTTCAGCATGCTCGCTGCCCCGTTCTCCGGCGTGCTTTCCGACCGGTTGGGGAGTCGCTGGGGCGTCGTGGCGATGGGGCTGGCCGCTGGTGCTCTGGGAATGGGATTGCTGGCCTGGGGCGTGTGGGTCGGCATCCTGGCAGGCGCGCTGTTGGTTGCCGCATCGAAGGGGGCATTGCAATCGATGGCGACCACGGTAACCGGCGATGTGGTCGGCCCGGCGCAACGCGGTCGTGCTATTGGCGTGCTGCACACAGCCGGTGACCTGGGCAGCGCCATTGGCCCGTCGGTGGCCTACGCACTGTTGCCCTGGCTGGATTTGCACGGCATCTACTGGCTCTGCGCGGGCATCTTCGCTTTGAGCTTTGGGTTGGCGCTGTGGATGCAGAGCCGGAAGCCTTCGATGGTGCCCGTAGAGGTATAACCATCGTGAGTCGGCGCAAGCCGCAATTGTGGAGGTGCAAGCGACATTTTGCCATACCGTAAATGGAAAGTGCGTTTCTACACAATATGGATTGGCCAGGCATTCTCGCTGGTGGGCAGTTCTCTCGTCCGTTTTGCCATCATCTGGTGGCTCACGGAGCGAACCGGCTCGGTACGGGTGTTGACTACGGCAAATCTGGTGTCGATGTTGCCCTCCGTGCTGCTTGCGCCGTTCTCCGGTGCGTTGGTGGATCGCTGGAACCGGCGTTGGGTGATGGTCATCTCGGATGCGTTAACTGCGCTCTTTACAGCGGTGTTGGCCTATCTCTATTGGCGCGGCACTGTAGAAGTCTGGCATGTCTACGTCATCCTGTTCTTGCGAGCCTTTGGTGATGTCTTTCAATCCCCAGCGATGAACGCGTCAACATCACTGATGGTGCCCAGGGACCAGTTGTCGCGCGTCGGGGGGATGAACGAGTGGTTGATGGGCGTCGTCAGTATCGTCTCACCGCCGCTTGGGGCTTTGTTGGTGGCGACGATTTCGATGCAGGGAACACTGGGGATTGATCTGGTGACTGCCGTGCTCGCGATTGCGCCGTTGCTGTTTGTCCGCATCCCCCAACTGCCTGCGCCACCGGTCTCGCAGAAGAGGACCTCGGTCTTCCACGAAATGCTGGCGGGGTTTAGCTTTGTGTGGAACTGGCGCGGTTTGTTTTTCATGTTTTTGGTGATCGCGCTTTTGCGCTTCTTTATGGCACCGGCCTTCTCGTTGTTGCCGTTGATGGTGACCGAGCATTTTGGCGGGGCCGCGCTGGAACTGGCCTGGATAAATTCGGCACATGGATTCGGTTTCATCGCTGGTGGCTTGATCTTGGGGGTGTGGGGTGGCTTCAAGCGTCGCACACTGACCGCGGTTACGGGCCTGATCGGCGTAGGGCTGGGATCGCTGGCGTTCGGGCTGGTTCCGGCGAACGCTTTCTGGTTGGCGCTGGTGATGATGTTCTTGCGCACGATGATGCTGCCGCTGGTACGTGGCTCGGTGATGGCGATTTTCCAATCTTACGTACCCGTTGAGATGCAAGGGCGCGTTTTCACGCTCCTGTTAAGTTCGATTTCGCTGATGGCGCCTTTTGGCCTGGCGCTAGGCGGGCCGCTGGCAGATGCCTATGGCGTTCCGGTTATCTTTGTCATCACCGGCATTGGCTGCCTGGGTGTGGCCCTGATCTGGGCGCTCACACCGGCGATTCTTTATCTGGAAGATGATTCGCCGAAGCTCGCCGCGCCGGTTTCTGGTACAGTGCAAATGCTTGACGATGGTTGTGATTGATCAATAGCAGATTTCATTCATATAGATTTATATCGAAAAGGAGTATGCCTATGGTTGCTATGGAGACTGCACAAACTGTCTTACCCCGCTGGCGGGGCTTCAATCTATTGGAGATGTTCACCGTAAAGAGCGACGGGAATTTCCGCGAGGATGATTTCTGCTGGATGCGCGACTGGGGTTTCGATTTCGCCCGCATCCCGGCGTGTTACACGCTCTGGATCGAGGATGACGAACCTTACAAACTGCACGAGCCGATGTTGGAGAAAGTGGATCGCGTGGTGCGCCTGGGGCAGCAGTACGGCATCCACGTCTCGCTCAACTTCCACCGCGCGCCGGGCTACTCGGTCAACCGCGAGCGCGAAGAGCCGTTCAACCTGTGGAAGGACCGGGACGCGCTGGACGCCTTCTGCTTCCACTGGCAGACCTTCGCCAAACGCTACCGGGGCATTGCCTCGGCTGATTTGAGCTTCGATCTGGTCAACGAGCCGCCGAACCCGGAGGAGGGCCGTCCTCCACACTATCCAATGACGCGCGCGGATCACGAGCGCGTCGTGCGCGCGGCGGTCGCCGCCATCCGTGAGGTTGATCCCGACCGGCTCATCATCACCGATGGGATGGGCTACGGGCGCATCCCTGCGCCGGAGTTGAACGACACCGGTATCGCGCAGAGTTGTCGTGCGTACGAGCCGATGGGCATCAGCCATTACAAAGCTTCGTGGGTTAATGGGATGAGATGGCCTGTACCACAATGGCCCGGCGCGTGGCACTACGGCGCAACGTGGGGTCGCGCCGAGTTGGAGCAGGCGTACCAACCGTGGATCGATCTGGCGGCCCAGGGCATCGGCGTCCACTGCGGTGAAGCGGGAGCCTTCAGCTACACGCCGCACGCGGTCGTGCTGGCGTGGTTCCGCGACGTGCTCGAAATCCTCACACCGCACAACATCGGCTACGCGCTGTGGAACTTCCGTGGCTCGTTCGGCATCGTCGATTCCAGGCGGGCCGACGTGGCGTACGAGGACTGGCACGGTCACAAGCTGGATCGCGCGTTCCTGGAATTGCTCCAGGCATTCTGAGTGCGTCGTAACTCACTGACAATGAATGAAGGTCCAATTGCCGGACTACCGGACTAACGACTACACGACTTTTTATAGGAGGAACAATGAACAAAGAGACCTATCTTACCACAACCGCCGCGACGCGACCGGAGCGCATCCGTTGGTGGCAGGAAGCGCGCTTCGGCATGTTCGTCCACTGGGGATTGTACGCCCAGTTGGGCCGTCACGAGTGGGTGATGAACCGCGAGCGCATCCCGGTAGCGGAATACGAAAAACTCGCCGACACGTGGCAACCGAAGGATCGCCCTGCCCGCGAGTGGGCAGCCCTGGCGAAACAAGCCGGGATGAAGTACATGGTGATGACGACCAAACATCACGAGGGCTTCTGCCTGTGGGACACACAGCAGACGGACTACAACGCCGTCAAGCACGGGCCGGGGCGCGACCTGGTGCGCGAGTACGTCGAGGCGTGCCGTGAGTTCGATCTCAAGATCGGCTTCTACTACTCGCTGATGGACTGGCACCATCCCGACGGCGCGCTGTGCGCCACGGACGAAGCCGCCCGTCGCCGCTTCCTCGACTTCACGCAGGGGTGTGTGCGCGAGCTGATGAGCAACTACGGCAAAATCGATATCCTCTGGTACGATGTTTCTTGGCCGCTGGCGACGCCGGAATTGTGGGAAAGCGTCGAAATGAGCACAATGGCGCGCAAACTGCAACCTCACATCCTCATCAACAACCGCGCCAAGCTGGACGAAGACTTCGGTACGCCGGAGGAACACGTCACCGCTGCGGAGTCCGGTCGCGCGTGGGAAGCGTGTATGACGTTCAACGGTTCGTGGGGCTACATGCCGATCTCACCCGACTGGCGTTCCACACGCGAGGTACTCACCATGCTGCGCACCGCGGCTGGCGGGCAGGGCAACCTGTTGCTCAACATCGGCCCCGCGCCCGATGGTTCGGTCCCGCCGGAGGCCACCGAGCGACTTACTGACGTAGGCGCGTGGGTCGCGCAGAATGGCGAGGCGCTTTATGGGCAGGTGAATCGCGCCGACCGCGATCGCGTCGATTGGATGCCGACCGGCACGTGGACGCTCAAGGGCAACACGGCTTACTTCTGGTGCACGCGTTGGCCTGGGCGGGAACTTGTGATCGGGGGACTGCAGACCAAAGTGAACCAGGCGTCGTTCCTGGCGAGCGGGCAGCCCATCACCTTCGAACAGAGCGAGAATCGTCTGGTGCTGAAGAACCTACCGTACCACGATCCTGACCCCATCGTGGGCGTCACCGTCATCAAGCTGGAGTGCGACGGCCCCCCGGTGCAGAAACTCGGCGCGGGGTGTGTTGTGCTGTCATAATGACCGGGTGGAGGCTTGGGGGCGGGCGCAGCCCGCCCCCAAACCTCTCCCCTATCTCTCTTCTGTTGGAGGCTACGATGAAACCAGAATTGATTGCCGACTACAACTGCCGCACGGGAGAAAATCCGCTGTGGCATCCCGACGAGCAGCGCCTGTACTGGGAGGACATCCCCAACGGGCGGCTTTTCCGCTACGACCCAGCGACAGGCCATCACGAGATGTGCTATGAAGGCCGTCCCATCGGTGGGTTCACCATCCAGGCCGATGGCGCGCTGCTGCTTTTCCAGGACAAAGGGACGGTCACGCTCTGGCGCGATGGCGTGACGGAGACCGTCATTGAGCAAATCCCCGTCGAGGTGAACACGCGCTTCAACGACGTGATCGCCGATCCCGCTGGGCGCGTCTTCTGCGGGACGATGCCGACACCGGAGCGGTCTGGGCGGCTCTACCGCCTCGATCCTGATGGGACGCTGACCGAGGTCGTGGACGGCGTCGGCGTCTCCAACGGCCTGGGCTTCACTCCCGACCGCAAGGGGATGTACTACACCGACACAACCAAGCACGTCATCTATTTGTTCGACTATGACGAAGCCACCGGCGCGATCACCAACCGCCGCGATTTCATCCGCGTGCCGCAAGTCCCTGGGGAAGGCCACCCCGACGGCATGACGGTGGACGCCGAAGGCTACGTCTGGGTCGCGCGCTGGGATGGCAGTTGCCTCGTCCGCTACGCGCCCGATGGGACGGAAGTGCAGCGCATCACTTTCCCCGCGAAGAAGGTCTCCTGTCCTACCTTCGGCGGGCCGGACTACACCGACATCTACGTCACCACGGCGAATTCCCACGGTAAAGAGATCGAAGGCTCTGGCGCGGGTGCGCTCTTCCGCCTCAACCTGGGGATTAAGGGTGTACCGGAGTTCCGGTCGAGAATAGAGATTCAGTAGATGTGATTTTTACGTTCGTAGTAACGACTTTAGTCGTCCAAAGACCGCTAAAGCGGTTACTACGAACAGATTTTCGATCT
>JAFGSL010000528.1 GCA_016934645.1 Anaerolineae bacterium | reverse complement strand
TGCTTTGCGTTCCAGGTCACTGTGCAAGCGCCGCAGCAGCGCTTTGCGATGCATCCCGGTATGCGCTTCCATTTCGTCAAGTAGCGCCCTCTTCGTACCGCGGTCGGCTTCCCGGTAGCGGCGTAGCATCCGTTGTAGATACTGATAGCGTTCAGCGATTTTCATTTTTTCGTCTGTGGCCATGGTTCTCCTTTGGTAGCATTATCATTTGGTAGAACCATACCACCTTCGGTAACATTTTGCGTGGTAGAAAGCGGGATGTTGCGAATTTCCGCAAATGTGAAATAATTCTCTGAACCATCGCGCGTTAAATCGATGACGATGAGGTCGTAGTCAGATGTGGCAATCTCGTCGAGGTTGCCCTTCTGATAGCCGGTGAGCTGGTATGCCCAGCTCTTCACGGCGTTCCAAGCCGGTGTAACGGGCGTATGCGCTGTGGCTGAAACGGTGACGATCGCTGTAGGTGACATTTCTGATTCTATCGTCGATGTTGGGTGCGATGGCACTGGTCCCGGTTGGCAGTCGGTGACCAACAATCCGGCAAATCCAAGGATGATCCATCCAACGTTCAAGCAGCTCATTACCGAAGGAGAACGGTTATGCATATCCAGCATCCCTCACGCTTCGCATGTTATTACGGTCTCAATCGCCTGGAGCAGTTGGCGGAATATGATCTCGTGATCCTGCAGACCGAGAACTATACTGCTGCCGATCTGCTGTCCCTGCAACAGCGCGGTACAGTACCGTTTGGCTACCTGTCGCTGAGCGAGGTCGCCGACACCGAGACGACGGCGCCCTGGGCCTTGCGCGAGGCGACCACGGGAGCGGTTGCGCGTAACCTGCGCTGGCAGACCGTGCTCGTGGACTGTCGCACCGCAGCCTGGCAGCGCTTTATCATCGAGGAGCAAATTCCGCGGCTTGTTGAGCGTGGCATTCGAGGGTTGTTTCTCGACACACTCGACGTCGATGCCCGATTTGCCGAGACCTGGCCCGGCGTGATGCAGTTGCTGCGCCGTATTCGCTGGGAACATCCTGATCTGGCGCTTCTGGCAAATCGTGGGTTCTCGGTGCTGGAGGCGGTGGCCGAGACGGTGGATGGTGTGGTCTTTGAGTCCTTCAGCACCTATTACGATGACGGGGATTACGTAGCCTGGACAGGGCGCGATTTGCAGTGGACGGAGCAAATGGCCATCCGCTTGCAGGAGGTTATGGGAACGCGTCCTATTTTGACGATAGATTACGCCGCGCCCGACGACGAGGCTATGCGGCTGTATGCGGAACGCCGCGCCCAGAGTTACGGCTTCACGCCGTTTGTCGGTATTGGACATCTTAACACGCTTCCTTAGCGCCGATCATATGCCGCACGCCAGCCGTCAAGGATGTCTGTCAGGGTGTGGTATTGGATTCGGTCGCTTTGTCCAATTTCTGGATCAAGGACAGCAACTCCATGGGGATTTTGATGGTGTGTTGTGGTACTTCGGAGTCGTCCACGGGTGTCTTGGATCGACGAGGTGCCCAATCCAGCCATACGCTGATCAATCCTAGGGCATTCGCGCCTTTGATATCGCGGGCGAGATTATTGCCGACCATAACCACGCGTCCGTAATCTTCGCGGCGAATACCGAGTTGGTCCAATGCGTGAATGAAGATGTGGGGATCCGGTTTTTCGACGCCCACCTCTGCGGAAATAGCGAAGGCGTCGAAGCAGTCATAGAGGTCGTGCTGGGTGAGGATATTGGTGAAGGTCGCTGTTGGTCCGTCTGCGACCAGTGCAAGCGGATATCCCAGGCGCTTCAGCTCGCAGATGACCTCCGCCGCGCCGGGGATCAGCTCAGCGCGCAGCGTCACGCCACGGGCATCTTTGACTTCGCTGCCTTCGTCGACCAGCGTATCACCACAGTCAAAGCAGATGGCGAGTAGTTGATGTCGAGCGTTAGTGTCCGCGATTACGATTCCTCCAGTGCCTGCGCGATCACGCGGGCCAGTGTTTCCAGGCTTGGTGGTTTGAGGATCCAATCCACTTTTAGATCTGCCCAGTCTTTCTTGAGCGGATGGCCCGTGAGCAAAACGACGGGCGTCTTGAGGCTGCGTTGCTGCATAGCTTCGATCAGACCGATCCCGCCCATTCCTGGCATAACCACGTCGCTGAGAACCAACGCGATCTCTTCTGGGCGTTCTTCTAGTATTGTCAACGCTTGCTGGCCATTTTCGGCGACTTGTACGTGGTAGTCGAGCGCAACAAGGCTGTCTGCCACCGCCTGGCGAGTTATGGGACTATCTTCGACGACGAGGATGGTTTGCCCCTGTCCTGGGGGAAGTTCCTCAACCCCGGTATCGAATTTTTCTGGTGACGTCGTTATCACTGCCGGTAGATAGATGGTGAATGTCGCACCTGCACCTTCATGGGCTTCAACACGGATTTGTCCATCGTGCATGCCCACGATGCCATAAACCTGGGCCAGACCCAGACCCGTGCCCGTGCCGGGCTCCTTGGTCGTGTAGAACGGATCGAAGATGTGCGGCAGTACATCGGCAGGGATGCCTGTGCCGGTGTCGGACACGGTGAGTTTGATCCATTCTCCGGCACCGATCCCCTGGACCGAATCTGCGTCTGTGTCTTCGACGTGGAGAGGCGCCAGATCGAAGCATAACATTCCCCCGTTCGGCATAGCGTCCCGCGCGTTGACGGCGAGGTTCATCAGGATTTGCTGCATTGCTGTGGGTGAGCCATTGAGCACATAGCTTGCGCGGGGATCGGAGTCGTAGTCGAGCGTGATGGTGATGTTTTCTGGCAAAGTGCGTTCTAGAAGTTTGACTTCTTCTTTCAAGAGGGGTAGTAGATCAAACGGCCGCCGTTCCAGGATCGCGCGGCGACTGAAATCGAGGATTTGTTGGATCAACTGGGTGGCGTGAAGTGCTTGTTGGTAGATGGTGATGAGGCGTTCCTGTATCTTCGTCGGTAATCCCTCTTCGCGCATAGACATCTGCGCGTAGAGTACCACCGTCGCCATGATGTTATTGAAGTCGTGGGCGATGCCGGCCGCGAGTTGGCCCACCGCCGCCAGGCGTTCTTGCTGCTGGCTGCGTTGTTCGATCAATTTCTGCTGTGTTACGTCGCGGATGACGAGGACCCAGCCCTCAGCCTTCTCGCCGCTTTTGATCGGGCGCGCGAGGGCCTGAAAGCTGCGCGCGCCTAGTTCCAGTTCGTGCCATAACCCGTGCGGTGGCGATGCCAGTAGTTCCGCCAATGGGCGATCTGCCAAATGCGTGAGTACATCGCCGACGTTGGCACCAGCCAGTGCGTTCAAGTCCTGTCGCCCCAGGCGGTTTGCCGAGAGCACGCGTCCCTCTTTGTCGAGCAGCAACACACCCTCTGGTACGGTGTCCATCACCTGTTGCACTTGGCGTGCCTGTTCCTGGACGCGAACCAACAGACGTTCACGTTCTTGTTCGGCTTTGCGCCTTTCCTCGAGCCGTTGCCGGGCCAGTGCCAGCGCGTTGTAGAGATTGCGTAAGGCAATGTCGGACGTGATGACGAGCAGGAATAAACTGAAACAGAAGTTGATCCATCCAGAAACAGGAGGTACGGGGAACAGTTGTGGCACGGGGTAGCCTAACGGCTCACTGAGCACCATCGCTAATCCTGCCAGGCTACTGATCACGGCAACGATGATCATCGCACGCGAGCCCAAGAGCAGCCCGCCGATGATTGTCAATGCAAGGTAGTACACGGCGTCGATGCTGTTCATCCCACCGGAGAATAGCACCAAGCCGGTGACGACGATCCAGATGCCCGCTAGAACCAGGATGCTGGCGCTGCGCATATGCCCTCGGTACATCAGTACCCGCGAGATCGTCAGTACAGTCGCCATCCCTGCGACCACCATAAGACTGCCCATCGTTTCGACGAAGACAAACACCGAGGCGATGCCAGCCAGTATTGTAATGATGATAAGGGCCAGTTGCAGCGCGTTGAGCACGCGGGCAGCCCGGCTTTTTTCTTCATCGTCTTCAAAAACCGGGGCGACGAGATAACGACGTAACAGAGATCGCATAAGTCTACCTCCTGCCTTCCACCACTGCTCGCCAATAGGCCAGGATGTTGGCCAGTGGGACATCGGGCGTAATCGTGTTGCTGGTAAAAAAGACAAGCGCTGCTTGATCGCGGCAGAGCGCTATCGCCCGGTGAACTTCGGCACATACATCGTCTGGGGTACCGTAAGGCAGCGTCTCCGTCACCGACATCGGCCCGAAGATGATGAGCGGGTCGTCACCTCGCGTGCGTTTCTCCACGATCCACTCTAGCTCCATCCCGCACTCGCGCTGAAACCCCTGCAAACCCGCGACACCGCATGAAAGCACGTCATCCAGCAGCGCGCGATAGTTTCCGTCACAGTGCCAGACGAGTTTCGCGCCCACATCGAGCAGTGGTTCCCAAACGTATTCCAGCAGCGGGAAGTACTCGCGGCGCAGGAATTGGGGTGACACCATCGGTCCCTGCTGCGAGCAGATGTCTTCACCGGTGAGCAGCGCTCTGGGATGCAGCCCCTCGCGAATGGCACGCGCGATCAAAGTTGCTTTGTTTCGCCCACGTACTGCCGCCAGGCGGATAAGCTTGCGGTAGCGATCGGGATGCAGTGCCAACGTCGAAAGCGCGGCTTCGTAGCCGAATTCGTGATACCATAGTGCCTTGGGGATGATCGACCAATCCGCCGGGCACCAGAGCATCTCGCCACATTCTGCCTGGCGCAGGCGCAGTTCTGCTGAGTAATCGGCGTAGGCGGCTTCCTCATCGAAGGCGGTTGCCTCTTCCTCCGGTTCGGGATATGACGCGATTTCCGCTAAAACAGAGTCTACCGTATACGCAGCGCGCCGCTCGATCACTTGCCCATCGACGCAGCGATATTCGCCACGATGGATGGGCATGAAGATGCCGATGACGCCATCGGAACCGAGTACGTGTTCGGCCTTGATTCCCCAGTGAAATGGATCGGCCCAGTATTCATCTTCTGAACAACCGGTCAACGTCTGCACGTATTCTGGCGCGGCCAGCCACCCGCCCAAGATCGGCGGGCGATCGGTAGGTTGCAGGTCAAATGCCCGCATCAAGCGTGTTTTCTTATCCAATATATGCTCCTGTCAAGGAATATGGCGTATTCAACTTATCCCTACGCACTCTCTTCGAAATAAACGCCATCCGCTTCGAGCACCTGACGCAGATCAGGGTAGGGGAGGACACGGGCACTGATACCTCTGGCCGCGCAGAGCGCCGCCGCCGTCCCCGCCGCTTGTCCCTGTCCCATGCAGCACACGGTGTTGCGGGTGGACATGTGCGCTTCGTGATCCGAGGTGATGAGCATCCCGGCGGCCCAGAGGTTTTCCAGCCCGGCAACGAGCAACGCGCTGTATGGGATCCCATAAGTCCCACCGTTCTTGATTTGCAGGCGCGGCGCGCTGTCGTGGAAGCCGTAGGCCAGCACGTCATCGGGAAAGTGGCGACCTTCGAGCACGTCGCTCAACGTGATGTTGTAATCGCATGTGATCAACCGTCCGCGCCGGATACAGAGGGTGGGGCTGGTGCGGGCGATGAAGGCATTTTCGCCGCCGGGGATGTGCTGGCGTAGCAGTTCGATAGCGCGCGCCTGCCTTTGGCGCAATTCAAGCTCCGCTTCGGCGGCGGCATCCCGGTCGGTGGGGCTGACTGGCATTTTGACGTTCAGTTTGATGAACATAAAGTAATCATCGTGGACGGTGGTAGTGACGAACGACATGCCGATTTTGCGCGCTTCGGTGACGAAGTCGGCAGGCAGCTTGCGCGCTGCGCCGTCGGTGCGCACGATTTGGTCGGGTTTGCCGCTGCGCCAGCCGCGCGCGTATTGGCTCACGGCGTTGTGGTCGGCGAAGAAGGCGTGATACCGGTCTACGTCCACACCGCCGACGCCGATGCTGTTGGCGACGGGATAATCATTCGGCTCGGTGTAGTCCGCACCGGCACGCGCCGCGAGATCGCCGTAGCCGGTGCAATCGACGAAAGCTTGCGCGTAGACGGCTTCACGCCCGGCGTGGCTCTCGGCGATAATGCCTTTGATCCACGCGCCATCGACAATCGCGCCGGTGAGCAGCGTGTTGACGGCGACGTGGACGCCGGCCTCGCGTAACATTTCGAAGACGACGCGTTTGTAGATTTCCGTGTCGATAGCGGTGCAAATCGAGTCGTAATCGTAGCCGATGAGCATCTCGGCGTGTCCGGTCGCGCCGCCGGCCTGGGCTACGCGTTCGACGATCTCGAAGGGAATGCCCTTCACCACCTGGCGTTTTTCCACGCCGGGGAATGCCTTCCACAGGTTGTAGAAGCTGTGCAGCGCCGTGCCGCCTTCGACAACCATACCGCCGGGATAGCCTTTCGCTTCGATCAGCATCGTCTTCGCGCTATGGCGGGCCGCTGCGAGTGCAGCGACAACGCCTGCTGTACCTCCACCAGCGATGACAACGTCACATTCCCTGGCGGGCAATCTCTGCGCGGGTTCTTCGTAGTACTGCATTGTGTTCTCCTTCAATTCATCTTAGAACCTATCCGAAAATTCGCCGTTGACGCACCAGAAGCGCTCGCAAGCTCGATTCTCGGATAGAGTCTTATTCGTATCCAAGCTCTGCGCGCACTTCGCGGGCGATGGCAAGCCAGCGTTCGAACCGCTCTGGGTGATGCTCGCAGGTGTGGGTGTCCTTCAGGATCATCTCCATCACACAGCCATGCGCCTGGGCGACCGCAATGGCGTGACGGATATACGCGCGGATGCGATCTTCGTCGAAGTGGCCGACGAGATGTGCGGGGTTGGGCTTCCACGAGAATATATAATTGCCCTTGAGCTGTGGGGCGCACTTGTCCACATCCGCAAACGGTGAGATGGAGATACGCCGGATGTGCGGGATAGTGAAGACATCATCTAGTTTGCGGGTGAGGTCTTCGCAGCAGCCGTAGCCCGTCAGCCCGAAGGGGGCGAGCAGTTGCTTCTCGTATTGCAGGATGAACTCGGCGTGCATCTTGGGTGACACACCCGCCATTTCCTGCGCCTCGGCGCTGGCCCACATATCGCAGGGACGTACACGCGCAGGATCAAAGTCTGGGGCGGGCAATTCGTCGGTGTAGCCGTTGCCGCCGGAATTCTGGTAGGTGGCGTCGTTGTTAAGCGAGAGCAAATTCTGATCGATGTACTGTTGCAAGACGCGCCGGTGGCCCTCGGTGAGGAAAGCCATCGCATCGTGGACCCAGCTGGGATCGAGCGCCATGTCGGTCATCACTTCTTCCAGGCCGCGCCAGCCGGTGTATTCGGCCATCAGGTGATAGGAGATGTGCGCGACGCCCTTGAGTTGCACATCGAGAATATCGCCAAAGAGGTCCTGTGCTTCGGTGAATACCCGCTGGGTGGTGGCTTCGTCGTAGGCGATATCGGGGAAGCGCAGCTTTTGCATATCGGCGGGCGTGTGGATCACCGGATCGAAATGCCATGCCCCGCGCGCTTCGGGACTGGGGATATGCTGTGCTTCCAGCCCCCAGCCGGAGTTGTGAATGCCCTTGTTGACCACCCACGTTTTCTCGATGACGGTGTCATCCTGGAAATGTTCGTGATAGTAGATGCGGCTGCGCAACTGCCACTCGATGCGCCGGGCGGTGTCACCCTCGCAGACCAGGTCTTTGTCGGTGAGGATTTCTTCCCACGCGCCCTCGGGGAAGACCAGAATCAGCGGACGCGTGGTCTTGAGGCTGTTGTGCTGCTTCCACAGCGCGCGCCGTTCCGCCTGGATGGGTAGAGCGGCGATCTCGGCCACCCAACGGGCCAATTCACGTAACGTCGTTCGGTCAGTTCCAGTGATCATCGTTTTTAGTCGGATAGTCGTTAGTCATGTAATCTTTAGTCGGATGATTGTAGGCCGAGAGCATTCGACTACATAACTGCATGCCTATTCGACTATCTCGTAAGAATATCGATCAACGCACTGATCGCAATAGCGCCAGCACCAACAACGCCAGCTTTAAGAGCGTAGGCCGTGCGTTTGTCCAGTCCCTTTCGCCCGTCCTTGACGATCGTTCCTGCGACCTGCAAGTCCATCCCGGCAGTCAGTGGATTATCGAAGTAACCCCGGCTGGTGTTCAGCATCGCCAGAACGGCGGGCATGGCCGTAACCATGGCCAATATCCCCGCCCAGAACATCCGCTCGCTCCACGTGGATCCGGTACAGCGCGTGCCGAACAGGCACGAGATGCTGACGATGATGAAGAGACCAAGATCGATGAGCAAGACCATGCTGAGAAAACGACCGATGCTTATTAAAACCTTCTTTACCTTTTCCACAGATATACCTCCGTAGTTGTTTTGCCCGAGCAATTAGTATCATTATATAACTAGAGAGCTAGAGTACCAAGCGCTATCACTCGTGCTATAATGACTTCAACCCCGAAACTATTGTGGCCATTTGACGTACTCTATACTGTTGTGGATTATGGCGTGAGGGGTAATTCACAGGAGGAATCAGAAAATGGCGGACAAAACTTTGATCATAATCGGCGCTGGCATCGGCGGGTTGAGCGCGGGCTGTTATGCACAGATGAATGGCTATCGCTCGCAGATTTTCGAGATGCACACTATCCCTGGCGGCGTATGTACCGGCTGGAAACGCAAGGGATATACCTTCGACGGCTGTATGCACCACCTGACCGGTTGCTCTCCCGAAACGCATGCCCACCGCATGTGGAAGGAATTGGGCGTTATGCCACGTCCTATCTACTATCCCGATGATCTCATCGGCATCGAGAACACCGAAGGAACGCGCTTCACCGTCTACACCAATCTGGACCGGCTGGAAGCGCACATGCGGGATCTCGCCCCTGCCGACGGCGCGGTGATTACCGACTTTGTCGTTGCAGCGCGCAAATTTACCCGCTTTGGTATGTTGGACATGGTGCTGGGGACACCGTGGGAAATGCTTCGTATGTTGCCCTATCTGGGCTTGATGAACAAGTGGGGCAAGCTGACGCTGGAACAGTTGGGCGAGCGGTTTAGCGGTCCGTTTCTGCGCCGGGCGATAGGGATGATTCAATACGACTTCCAGAACATCCCGTCAGTGATAGGATTAACGTTCCTGGCCGGCTGCGCCTCACGCGATTTCGGATGGCCGGCGGGTGGATCGCTGGAGTTTGCGCGTTCCATCGCGGAGCGTTACACCGCTTTGGGGGGCGAAATCCACTACCGCAGCAAAGTGGATAAGATTTTGGTGGAGAATGACCGCGCTGTCGGTGTACGTCTGGTCGATGGAACGGAACACCGCGCCGATGTAGTTGTTTCTAATGCCGATGGGCGGACGACGATCTTCGATATGCTGGAAAGCCGCTACATTACCGAGTTGATTCGCACCTATTACGCAAGCCCGCCGCAGCAGCAAGAGATGGCACTACACGTCTCGTTTGGCGTTGCGCGCGAGTTCACCACCGAACCACACATGCTAGTGTTGTGGCTGCCGGAACCGGTCGAGATTGCCGGGCGGACCTGCGACCGGCTGGATATCGAGTTCTTCAACTTTGCGCCGGAGATGTCCCCGCCAGGCAAGACGGTGGTACAGGTAGTGGCGATCACGTCCTACGACTACTGGAAGGCGCTGTCGCCAGAGGATTATCGCGCCGAAAAGGCGCATGTCGCGGAAACGCTTGTCGCCTGCCTGGAACGGCGTTTCCCTGGTTTCGCCGCGCAAGTGGAAGTCACCGATGTAGCGACACCGCTGACCACCGAGCGGTTCACCGGTAGCTTTATGGGTTATCAGGCGTGGGGTGTGCCCAACCAGAAAATGTTGGACGCGTTGACGGGCAAAGGCTTGAGCAAGACACTACCTGGATTGTCCAACTTCTATATGGTCGGGCAGTGGGCCAGCGGTCTGGGTTTGCCCAACGTGGCAGCGATGGGGCGTCGAGTGGTCGCCGATCTCTGCAAACAAGATGGACGGCGGTTTGTGACAACAGCATGAAAGGCAAGCGTACATTGGTTATGCGATGATTTTTCCATCGTTGAGAACAGCGAGGAGTTTACTATGAACCTTCTAACTGTAGCCGATTTGGAGACAATGACCCTGGACGCAAGCGAAAGCTGGGCGCTACCTCACGTCCGCCGGGTGCTGCGTCTGGCCGAAGAGATTGGCGTCGACCTCACCTACGATGCATTTGCTTTCACCGTCGCCGCTTATTTGCACGATTGGGGTGCATTTCCGCGTTACCAACAGGCCGGTGTGGATCACGCGCTGCGCTCGCGCCAGGTGGCAGAGGCGGACATCCTGCCGCAGATGGATTTGACGCCGGCTCAGGTCGCCCTTATTTTAGAAACCATTGAACTGCACGATTATCGCGATCTGCGCCCGGTGACGTCTACCGAAGCATTACTGTTGCGTGAAGCGGATTTCCTGGATTTCCTTGGTGTCATCGGCCTGGCGCGTGTGTTCGCCTGGGGACCAAACGATCTGGCCGTGTGTTACCGCCGCATCCTGGCTCGCCGCGATGCGCTGCGCAATCGTTTCACTTTGCCGCGTGCGCAAGCCATCGCTGCCATGCGACTGGCTCGCATGGAACAATTCCTGGCGTGGCTCGAAGAAGAGAGCTTCGGGCATCTGTGAAAGCCAGTTCAATCCTATGATTTCAAAAGGTTTTGTAGGACACCTTGCGTGTCCTACAAAACCTTGATACCATCAAAGAAAGGGGGAAAGTAGATGAATAAACAGCCAATATCGCGACGGAATTTCTTAAAAGTGACGGGCATTGCACTCGGTGGAACAGTCCTGGCGTGCTCTGGGTTGGGCTTTCTGGCGACCCGGCAGCCGGAAGTTGAACTCGTCCAAATGCAGTGTAAAGCAGATATACCGGAGACTGAAAAGACTTTGATCGCCTATGCCAGCAAATGCGGTTCCACTGGTGAAGTGGCTGAGGCCATCGCCAAAGTGCTGTGCGATCTGGATGCGGACGTGGATGTGAGGTTGGCTGAAGAAATCACCTCGCTGGACAGCTACAACCGCGTCATCATCGGCAGCGCCGTCCGTATGGGGAAATGGCTACCCGCTGCGACGAACTTTGTGAAGGCGCAGCAGGAGCGATTGGCACAGTTGCCCACGATGATCTTCAGTGTTCATCTATCCAATCTGGGCGATGACGAAGCCAGTCTCGAGGCACGGATTGCCTACACTGCGCCGGTGCACGAACTCATCACGCCCCAGGCCGAAGCCTTCTTCGCCGGCAAAATGGATATGACGCGGCTGGACTTTTTGTCGCGCATGATCATCAAAGCCATGAAGTCACAGGATGAAGACCTGCGCGACTGGGATGCAATCCGCGCGTGGGCGCGGGAAATTGATGCCTAATGGTGACAGAAAGATCACCTTCATCCAATCGTCTTCTGCTCCCCGCAGCCTGGGCCATCATGCTCGTCCTCAGTATGCTGCCCAACGCGCTCTTCCACGAGTTGGCCAGCGGCAGTCCCGCATGGCTGAGCTGGGCCAAGATCGGGTTGCTGGTCGTGTTGTCGGCAGCGGCGTTCTTGTGGAAATCCCTGCGTCCGCTGCGCAATTTCCTCTTGCTTCTGCTGGCGATTTTCGTGAGCGAGCTGCTGGTCGCACAGTTGACCGGTTCGGCGCTCTGGCAGGGATGGTTTGGCGGGGCGGATGCGCCGTTCACGTCGAGTATGCTGGGCACGCAGTTGGGACGGTTCATCGTTTCATTGCTGATGATTGCGGTACTGCTGGCCCTCGGTTATCGCAGCACCGACTTCTTCCTCGCGCGCGGGCAACTCGATGCACCCATCACACCGGTGCGCTGGCTTGGTTTCTCCAAGCCGGATCCGTGGACGCGCTTTGGCGGGCAGTTCGCACTCTACATCAGCCTGGGGACGCTGCTCTTCCTCATCCTCGGCGGGCGACCCTCTCCGGCGGCGCTACTTGGCGCGCTTCCGATGCTACCGGCCGTGCTGCTGTTCGCCGCAATGAATGCCTTCAACGAAGAGATGACCTATCGTGCATCCCTGCTCGCCGGATTGGAGCACGTCATCGGGCCGCAGCAGGCATTGTGGAACACGGCCGTTTTCTTTGGCCTGGGCCACTACTTCGGCGTGCCTTACGGCGTCATCGGCGTGGTGATGGCGACTTTTCTCGGCTGGATGATGGGCAAGGCGATGTTGGAAACGCGCGGTTTCTTCTGGGCCTGGTTCATCCACTTCTTGCAGGACGTGCTTATTTTCTCGTTTATGGCGATTGGCTCGATCACGCCGGGCGGGTAAGCAGAACTACCACACCTGCATCGGGTCGGTCAACTCGTCCGATGGCGTATCCTTGGCTTCTGGCTCCGGTTCGGGCGTCGGTGCCGGTGCTGGGGCCGACGGCGTCTTGGGCTGCGTTTGGCTCGTCCGGTCGAGAAATTCGCGTATTTTGACGTTGAGTTGCTCCAGCGCGGAAAGCAGTTGCGGTCGCACGGTCTCCACGGTCTGCTTGCCGGCTGTCGCTGCCGAGGCTACGGCTTTTTCGGCCTCCTGGCGGAACTTTTGGCCCTCCGGGGAGTGGGCTGCGTTATCTACCGCTCCGGCGATGGCCCCAGCCATCTTCTCTAGCCCTTCGCGCATCTGCTGCATGAATCCTTGTGTCCCTTCATCCTTCCATGACGTCGAGAAAGCCGCCGCGATGTTTTCCCCCAGGCGCGCGAAGTGCTGGCCGACTTCGGCCCAGGGATCCTCCTGTGCCTGCGTCTGCTCTTGCTCCTCGGCTTGTTCGTAGAATTTCCGTTCTTCTGTCATCTTGTCACCCCTCCATCCTGTCTCGTTTTGCCATTTTCGATACCTTCTTATAATACTGATATACGAGTTGGATGTCAATTTGTTTCAGGAGGTACACGATGCACCCTCTCAAATTCGCTATCTTCGGCACGGGATTTTGGGCGCGATTTCAGTTGGCGGGTTGGCGAGAAGTCGGCGAGACGGAGTGCGTGGCGGTGTACAATCGCACCGTCGCCAAAGCTGAGGCGTTTGCGCGCGAGTTCGGCATCCCCGCGGTGTATGGCGACCCGGAAGCGCTGCTCGCCAACGAGCGCCTCGATTTTGTCGACATCATCACCGATGTGGGTACGCACAGCCAGTTCGTCCACCTGGCGGCCGCGCACGGGCTACCCATCGTCTGCCAGAAGCCGATGGCGCCGGACCTGGGGACGGCGCGAGACATGGTGCAGGTATGTGCCGACGGCGGTGTTCCTTTGCTGATCAACGAGAACTGGCGCTGGCAGTATCCGATCCGGCAATTCAAGCGCGCGCTCGTCGAGAACGACCTGGGCCGGCCGTTCCGCGCGCACATCCGCTACATCAACAGCTTCCCCGTGTTCGACAACCAGCCGTTTCTGAAAGACCTTGAGGAATTCATCCTCGCCGACATCGGCAGCCACATTCTCGATACGGCACGCTACCTTTTTGGCGACGCGCAAACGCTCTATTGCCAGACGCAGCGCGTCACGCCCGGCATCCGTGGCGAAGACGTGGCCACAGTGATGCTTCAGATGGAATCGGGGATGACGGTGGTGGCTTCGATGAGTTACGCCAGTCCGGTGGAGCACGACCGCTTCCCCGAGACGTACATCCACGTCGAGTGCGAGCGCGGCGCGGTGGAACTCGGCCCGGACTTCTGGGTGCGGGTGACGACCGGCGCGGGCACGTTGGCGCAGCGCCACCAGCCCCCGCACTATCCCTGGGCCGACCCGGCCTATGACGTCGTCCACGCGAGCATTGTCTCTTGCCAGGCGAATCTGTTCCACGCGCTGCAAACCGGGACTCCGGCGGAGACTTCCGGGGCGGACAATTTCAAGACGATGCAACTGGTGTTTGGCGCGTACCGCTCGGCCCGCAGCGGGCAGGTGGTGAAAATCACGACCGGCGACTCGTAACCCGTAATTCGTAATTCTTGATTCGTGATGCTAAAGCCATGACATCCACTTCCATTTTTTACACCGGAACCGCTACGCCTCCTGCCACGCGAACACCGCTGCGCGCGGGAAAGCTGACGTTGTTTTTCGAGCAGGGCGACCTGCGCCATATTCGCTACGGTGAG
>JAFGSL010000527.1 GCA_016934645.1 Anaerolineae bacterium | reverse complement strand
CGAGAAACAACAGCAAAACGAAGTCGGTCCAGTCGATGCGGAATTCGACGACGCCGGCGCGCAGTCGGATAAAGCGGTAGACGGCATAGCCGCTCTCCCACAGCGCATAGAGACCGGCAATGAACAAACTCGAACGCGCTTCACGGCGCAGCGTCACCGGTAAATCGGGGTAGTGGTAGGCGAACTGTATCAAACAGATCCAGGTGACGGCCAATAAGGGGATTTGCAGGGAGACGGCGTAGAGGCGCGGCGTGGGGAGTAGCGCGACTTCCAAAAAGAGCGTGCCGATAAAGGCAGTGAGGCCCAAGAAAAATGCGGTGAGCCACCGTAAGTGTGCTGGTCGTGGAGACGGTTGACGGTACACCAGCACGACCAGATAGCCGCTGATCAGCGTGCTAAGGATCAACTGGGTCAGATAGCCCAGGGCGGCCGGTGTCAAGTACAATGAAAACATACGAGAATTATACACAAATTCTGGCGGATGGAAATCATCACCGAAATCGGATTGCTATTTTCCCATAAGCGTGCTATATAAACGATAGGTGTAGCGCGGGCGTCTTGCCCGCGTTCTGCTCTGTGTTTATTTGAGGAGGCGACTATGGTTAACAACTTGATTTATTGGGTTCGTACTGCGCGGGGTACCGGGGAGCGTTTGCGCGATCAGGTTCCATTGGCGTTTGCAGACCGGCCCGCGCCCGATATGGCTTCCATCACGGTGGATGCCGGTACGCGTTTTCAGACCATCGAAGGGTTCGGCGGCGCGTTCACCGAGGCGTCGGCGGTGACGCTGTCCAAAATGCCGCCGGAGAAGCAGACCGAAATCCTCAAAGCGTATTTCGATCCCCAGGCGGGACACGGCTACACGCTTTGTCGGACACACATCAACAGTTGCGACTTCTCGCTGGGCAATTACGCCTACGATGAAGTGGATGGCGACGTGGAACTCGCGCACTTCTCCATCGACCGCGACCGGCAGGCGTTGATCCCGATGATCAAGTCGGCGATGGACGTCGCGGGTGGGGCGCTCAAGCTGTTCGCCTCGCCGTGGAGTCCGCCCGCGTGGATGAAGACCAACGGCGAGATGAACCACGGCGGCAAGCTCAAACCGGAATACCGTGACGCCTGGGCGCACTACTACTGCCGCTACATCCGCGAGTATGAGAAAGAAGGCATCCCGATATGGGGCCTGAGCGTGCAGAACGAGCCGTTGGCAGTCCAGACCTGGGACTCCTGCATCTACACCGGCGAGGAAGAACGCGATTTCGTCCGCGATTACCTCGGCCCGGCGCTGGAACGCGCGGGGTTGGCGGACGTCAACCTCATCATCTGGGACCACAACCGCGATCTGGTCTACGAGCGCGCCAAAGTCGTGCTGGACGATCCGGAGGCCGCGCGTTACGTGTGGGGCACTGGTTTCCACTGGTACGTCGCCGACTGCTTTGACAACGTGCAGCGCGTGCATGACGTCTATCCCGACAAGCACCTGCTCTTCACCGAAGGCTGCCAGGAAGGCGGGCCGCATCTCGGCGAGTGGGCCGTGGGCGAGCGGTATGCGCGCTCGATGGTCAATGACCTCAACCGCTGGACGGTAGGGTGGGTGGATTGGAACCTGCTGCTCGATGAGACCGGTGGGCCGAACCACGTGGGCAACTATTGCAGCGCGCCCATCATCGCCGACACACGCACCGGTGAGGTGCTTTATCAAAGCTCGTATGACTACATCGGCCATTTCTCGCGCTACATCCGGCCGGGCGCGCAGCGCATCATCGCCGCTGTGACGTGTGACGAACTGGAGACGACGGCGTTCCTCAATCCCGATGGGCAGATCATTGTCGTCGTTCTCAACCGCACGGAGAAGGATGTGCCCTTCGCGCTCAAGTTCGCTGGGCAAGTTGCCGTCACCGACAGTCCGGCGCACTCGATTCAGACTTTTTGTTGGTGATTCGGGATTGGGATTGCAAACCTGACAGGTCTTCTGAGACCTGTCAGGTTTGCGGCAGGCGAGTCGCCAACTCGTTCGGAGGGATATAGGATGAATTTGAACATCTACAAAACAAAAGATGATATGGGCGCGGCAGCAGCAAGACAGACGGCGCAGTGGCTCATCGCGGCAATGACGGCGCGCGGCGCGGCGAACCTGATCCTTGCGACGGGCGCAAGCCAGTTCGAGATGTTGGAAAGTCTGGTGCAGGGCAACTACGGGTTGCACGACGTCGACTGGTCGAAGGTGACGGTGTTCCATCTGGACGAATACATCGGGCTGTCCGAGACGCACCCGGCGAGTTTCCGCAAGTATCTCAAAGAGCGTTTCGTGGATAAGCTGCCGACCTTGCGGAAGTTCCACTACGTCAATGGCGAGGCCGATGATCCTGTCGCGGAATGTGCCCGTCTGGGCGCGATCATCACAGCGCATCCCATCGACGTGGCCTGTATCGGCATCGGCGAGAACGGGCACCTGGCGTTCAACGATCCGCCCGCCGACTTTGAGACCGAAGAACCCTACATCGTCGTGAACCTGGACGAGGCGTGTCGCCGCCAGCAGTTAGGCGAAGGCTGGTTTCCCACGTTCGACGATGTGCCCACACAGGCTATCTCGATGAGCATCCGGCAGATTATGAAGAGTGCGGCCATCGTCTGCACCGTGCCCGATGCGCGCAAGGCGCGGGCCGTGAAAGGCGCGGTCGAAGGTCCGGTGACGAACCTGCATCCCTCTTCCATCTTGCAGCGGCATCCGCTCTGCGACCTCTTCCTCGACGAGCCGGCAGCCTCGCTCCTGCGCGAATAAGTTTGTAGAAAATTACACACACCAACAAGGGGCGAAAATCTCGCGCAGAGACGCAGAGACGCGGAGTTTTTTGACTTTTGACTTTAGAACCTATCCGAAAATTCGCCGTTGACGCACCAGAAACGCTCGCAAGCACAATTTTCGGATAGAGTCTTAGACTATTTTTGAGGGAGCGTGTATGGCAGAAACAGTTGTAATTCAAACGCAGGACCTTACCAAAACGTACAAAAATGTCCCGGCACTGGAAGGCTTGCACTTGACCGTGCGCAAGAACTCCATCTTCGGCTTCTTGGGGCCAAACGGGGCCGGCAAAACGACAACGATTAAGTTACTCCTTGGCTTGATCCACCCGACGCGGGGTGCGGTATCTGCCGCAAGACCCGCGTTTCTACGAACACATGACGGCGCGGGAGGCGTTGGATTTCACCGCACGCTTTTTCTTCCGGGGACCCGATGCCGCCATTGCCCAGCGGGTCGATGAGATGCTGGAATTGGTGGACCTGTCCGACAAAGCCGACCGTCCCTTGTCCGGCTTTTCCGGCGGCGAGCGCCAGCGCTTGGGCATTGCCCAGGCCCAGGTCAACTATCCCGACCTGCTCATCCTCGACGAGCCTGCCGCCTCGCTCGACCCGTTAGGCCGGCGCGATGTGCTCGACGTGATGGAGCGCCTGCGCAAGCACACGACGATCTTCTATTCCACGCACATCCTGGACGACGTGCAGAAGGTGAGCGACACCGTCGCCATCTTGAACAAAGGTCGATTGGTCTCATCTGGCCCCATCGAAGCGTTGCTGGCGGGCAGTGAGGGGCCGGTGTACACCGTCACGTTCCGGGGTAACGAGGAACGCGCGCGCAGTCGCCTGAGCCAGGATTGGGTTGCCGACATCCAGTCGCGCATCCACAATGACCAAATCCAGTGGACGGTCAACGTGACGGACGAAGCTGCGGCGGAAGCCCATCTGTTGCGCCTGTTGTTGGAGGACGAAACGCTGGTCGTGACCCACTTCCAACGGCGGCAGTATGAGCTTGAGGACGTTTTCGTGGACATCGTCGAAGGAGGGCGCGATGGCGGGCAATAGTGCATTCCAGTTGGTGGACGAACACGGGTGGCGGCGCGGCCTGCACAATTTGATGCGCGCCGGGCACAACAGTTGGTGGAAGACGAAGACGTGGTGGGTTCACGCTTTGATTTGGACGGCGGTGATCAATTTTGTATTGGCGGGCATTCTCTGGAGCGGGGAGGCGATCACTGGGGTGGATGCGGTGTCGATCTACTGCCTCTTTGCCGGGCTGTTTCCGGCAGTCGCGATCGTCATCATGATGCAGGGGGCGATTGTAGGCGAGAAGCAATCCGGGACGGCGGCGTGGGTTTTGTCGAAGCCGGTCTCGCGGGTCGCCTACATTCTATCCAAGCTCGTGCCCAACGCGCTCGGTATGGGGGTGACGATGGTGCTCTTCCCCGCCATCGGGGCCTTTATCCAGTTCAAGCTCGCCCACATCGACGTTGCGTTGGGGAATTTTATCCTGGGTTGGCTGATTCTCGTTCTCCATCTGGCCTTTTTTCTTGTTTTTACGGTAATGCTGGGTGCGATCCTCAACAGTTGGGGGGCCGTCATCGGCATTGCTTTAGGGCTGCTTTTCGGACAGCAGTACTTGATTGGAATGGCGCCGTTCCTGGCCTATGTGTTGCCGTGGCCGCTGGTGATGCCGGTCAACAACAGCATTGCCGGTGCGATTGCGCCCACTCTCATGTTGGGGCAGACGCCAGACCCGTTCTCGCCGGTCGTCGTCGTCTTTTTGGCGACGGTAGCCTGCGTCGTTATCGCCATCCGAAAATTCGAAGACCAAGAGTTGTGATGGCTACCGGTTGGGTCGATTTGCAGGTCAACGGCTTCCTGGGCGTGGATTTTTCCAGCCCGGATTTGACTGAAGCGGATTTTGTCCGCGTGTGCCGGGCGTTGTTAGCCCAGGGGACGACGGCGTTCCTACCCACAGTGATTACCAGCGCGCTCGGTACCTATGCACATAACTTGCCGTTGATAGCTTCGGTGATGGTGCGCCAGGAATTCCAGGGACGACTGTTGGGCTTTCACTTGGAAGGCCCGTTTATCTCGCGGGTGCCGGGCGCCGTGGGCGCGCACAATCCGGCCTACGTCCGTGATCCTGACACTGCGCTTCTGGAGCAACTACTCGACTGGGCGGACGGGCACGTACGTTTGTTCACGCTGGCGGCGGAATTGCCCGGCGCGGATGACCTGACGCGCTGCGCCGTAGAGCGTGGGATTGCCGTCTCGGTTGGGCATTCGCTCTACACGATGGCCGATCTTGACCGTCTGGCAGATGCTGGGGCGACGGCGCTCACACACTTTGGCAACGGTATACCGAACATGCTGCCGCGCCACGACAATCCCTTGTGGGCAGGGCTGGCACACGAAGCGTACACGGCGATGTGTATCACGGATGGGCATCACCTGCCTCCACCGGTGATCAAGACGGTGGTGCGGGTGAAGGGGGCGGACAAGTTCATTGTTGTCAGCGATGCTTCGCCGATAGCGGGATTGCCGCCGGGACGCTATCATTTTCTGGATAACGACGCGATTCTGGAGCCGTCGGGCCTTTTTCATAACCCGGAAAAGCAGTGCCTTGTGGGCTCCTCGGCGACGATGCGCCAGTGTATAGCGCACTTAGCTAGCCTTGGGGAGCTTTCTGCCGCTGAACTGCATCAAGTTGGCGCTACGAACCCCTTGGCCCTTATCGGCATTGAGCACAATGTTGATGAAACGCCAGGCGCGTTTCAATTTTGAGGTGGGACGCACTTTGTTGACCTATACCGGGGCGTTTTGGCGTTTCCCCGCCCTTTTGCCAAGCATAAGTGCGTCCTACCTGGCAAGTCGCCTTGATTTTGAAACTCCAGGATGTTTGACAAATAACCAGGTCACGCTAGAATGAGTTCCGTTCTGAGAATTTACGAGTATCGATGATTATGCGACCAAACATAGTACAATTTCCCGATATCCTGGGTGCGAAGAAGCCGGACCACTAGGTCCGGGAATTTGTGCTGAACGAGATCGAACCGGCCCTAGTCAAAGAAAAAGACTAGGGCCGGTTTTTGTTTCCAAGGTAAGCATATGGTGCATCAGCAGTTGCCGTACGCCGGTGAAGTGATCAAGGTCAAGCGCGATAAGCCAGACAATGTCTGGATAGCTGCGTTTGCCCAAGACACTTGAGGGGGGCGTCACAAGGCCAGCTTCCAGACAAAGGAGAAGCTGGCCTTTTTTGTTGCGGCGAAGGTTTTTACTGGTCCAGTCTCAATTTGTTAAACGCCTATACGTCTGTTGGATGCCGGGATGATTTTAGTTTTTTATGGCTGGATCAGTCAATCATTCGAGAGAGGAGAGAGACATGGCATTGGATCAGTTTGCTATCATTGAATCGACATTACGTGAAGGGGAACAATTCGTGGGGGCGAGTTTTACCACCGCGCAGAAGGTCGAAATCGCGCAGTTACTGGATGCGTTCGGCGTAGAATGTCTGGAACTGACGTCGCCACTGGCGTCACCGCAGAGCTACGAGGACGCGAAGGCCATTACACGATTGGGACTCAACTGTCAGGTGTTGACGCACGTCCGCTGCCGGATGGAGGATGCCAAACGGGCGATGGAGACGGGCGTGGATGGCTTGGACGTCGTCATCGGCACGTCGTCGATGCTGCGCAAATTCAGCCACGGTAAGGAGATCGATGAGATCATCGATCTGGCGCTGGAGGTCGTCACGTTTGTGCGCTCGCAGGGGATTCGTGTGCGCTTCAGCACCGAGGACTCGTTTCGCAGCGACGTGCGCGATCTTTTCCGTATCTATGAGGCGGTGGACAAGATCGGCGTGCATCGTGTAGGGATTGCGGATACGGTGGGTGTGGCGACGCCGCGCCAGGTATACGAGTTGGTGCGGGAGTTGCGCAAACGCGTCAGTTGTGATATCGAATTTCACGGGCACAACGACTCCGGTTGTGCGATCGCCAACGCTTTCGAGGCGCTTGACGCCGGCGCGACGCACGTGGATACGACGGTCCTTGGCATCGGCGAGCGCAATGGCATCACGCCGCTGGGGGGATTGATCGCCCGGCTGTATGCCACCAATCCGGCGTCGGTCGCCAAATACGACTTACCGCTCTTGCGCACCATCGACAACACGGTCGCGCAGATCGTTGGCGTGGATGTGCCGTTCAACAATTACATCACCGGGATTGCGGCCTTTACGCACAAGGCGGGCATTCACGCCAAGGCGATTCTCAACAACCCGGAAACTTACGAGATCCTCAATCCCCAGGCTTTCGGCTTGACCCGCTACATCAGCATTGCACACCGTCTCACGGGATGGAACGCGATCAAAAACCGTTCGGAGCAGCTTGGGCTGGCGCTGGACGATGATCATATCAAAACGATCACCGAGCACATCAAGGCACTCGCCGACGAAAAAGTGCTCTCGCTGGATGACGTGGACGCGCTGCTGCGGCGTTGGGCGAATGACCTACTGACCTGAATATAAAAAAGCTTAAGCGATTCTTGTGCATTGTAGGCGTAAGAAGCTTAGCAAGATACGTTCGGGTCAGTAGAGCATAGCAGGGGCCAGCTTGTGATATAGCAACAGGGCGCTTCTGCAACCGCAAAAGCGCCCTGTACAAGATGAGGGGCGATTTACAGAAAATCCAGGGCGCGGCTAAAGCGTTCCGCCAGTTCTTGCAGCACGGCAACCGCCATATCCGCATCTTCACGGAGCAGGCCAAGGAAATCCCATCGCGTAAGCACCAGGCAGCACGTTGGCTCAGTCGCCACGACCGAGGCTGTGCGTAGCCGCTCGGTCAGTAGCGCCATCTCGCCGAAGAAATCCCCTATGTCCAGTGAATGCAGAACAACCTGCGTTCCATCCATATGCTCGCGGATAACCTCGACCTGGCCTTCCATGATGATGAAAAATCCTTCGCCACCCTTTCCCTGCGTGACGATTTTGTCGTCTGGATCATACGAGCGCTCGACGAAGCGTTTTCCCAGTTGTTCGATCTGCCGCCGGTTCAGCCCGCGGAACAGCGGCGTGCGTTGCAAGATGATCAATCTATCAGCGACGGCCATATCACACCCCCTTCAGTGTAAGCTCTTCGGCGCGATGACACGCCACAAAGTGATCCGGTTTGAGTTCGCGGAATTCCGGCGTCTCCAGTTTGCATCTTTCTATTG
>JAFGSL010000526.1 GCA_016934645.1 Anaerolineae bacterium | reverse complement strand
GTTGTACGTGTTGTTTTTTCATCCGGTCATTCTGACACATTTGACCGGTTTGTCAAAATCTCTGCGTTTCTTATTTTACGGAGTATTAGTGTAAATTCGTGAGGATTCGTGGTAAAAATCCACCCATACAGAACAGGCGCGGCTGGAAACCAACTCCCACCCCCGTCTACCGTCTACTGTCTACCTCGCCTCATATCCCCGTACAGGGGACGGTGTCCACGCCAGCACCCGCTCCGCCAGCCGCGTGTTGCGCTGCGCGATCTTGTCATTGCGGACAGCGATGGCGATAGCGCGCTGGTTCCCCACCAGAACAACAAGCGACTGCGCCCGCGTGACGCCCGTGTAGAGCAGGTTGCGCTGCAACATCATATAGTGCTGTGTCAGAATCGGAATCACCACCACCGGGAACTCCGATCCCTGCGACTTGTGGATGCTCACCGCGTAGGCGTGGACCAGCTCGTCCAACTGCGTGAACTCGTAACCGACGAGCGCCCCGTCGAAGTTCACGGTCAGCGTGTGCTCCTCTAAGTCCAGCGCCACGACGCGCCCCATATCGCCGTTGAAGACCTGCCGGTCGTAATCATTACGAATTTGCATCACCCGGTCGCCCACGCGGAACACCCGTGAGCCGTGCGTCGACTCGGCCTTGCGTGCATCCGGCGGATTCAACCGCTCCTGCAAACGCTGGTTCAGCGCGCTGACGCCTGCCGCGCCCCGGTGCATCGGGCTGAGCACCTGGATGTCATGTTCGGCATCGTAGCCGAACTTCGCCGGGATGCGCCGCGCGACGATGTCTAGGATCAAGCCGGCGGCGCGCTCGGCATCGTCCGCCCCGAACAGGAAGAAGTCCCGCGCCGGGCCGTTGCACACCGGCATCTCGCCGCGGTTGATGCGGTGCGCGTTGACGATGATGAAACTGTCCTCCGCCTGCCGGAAGATCGTATCCAGCCGCGTGACGGGGATCACGCCACTGGCGATCAGGTCGCGGAGGACATTCCCCGCGCCCACAGCCGGCAGTTGATCCACGTCCCCCACCAGCAACAGGTGGCTGCCCACCTCCACGGCCTTGAGCAGGTGGTTCATCAGCAGGATGTCCACCATCGACGTTTCGTCCACGATAATCATATCCGCATCCAGCGGATTATCCTGGTCGCGCGCGAATTGGAACCCCTGCACCGGTTTCACTTCCAACAGCCGGTGGATGGTCTTGGCCTCTAGCCCCGTCGCCTCGCTCAAGCGCTTTGCAGCGCGGCCTGTCGGCGCGCACAGGAACACAGTGCAGCGTTTGGCCTGCAACAACTGGATGATGCTGTGCGTAATCGTCGTCTTGCCGGTGCCGGGGCCGCCCGTGAGGATACTCACCTTTTCCGCGAGTGCCATCTTGACGGCGGCTTGCTGCTGTTCCGCCAATTGGATAGGGTTTTGTTCGGCGAGCCAATCGAAGGCCTTATCCCACTCCACATCCCGGAACACGACCAGCCGGTCGCGCGCACTCTCCTGTAACTGCCGCAGCTTGTTAGCAACGCCCTTCTCAGCATAGAGGAAAGGTGGAAGATAGATGGCTTCTGTGGATGATGCGTGATGTGTGATACGTGATTCGCCATTTGCCACTTGCCATTCACCATTCTCCGCAATCACTTCTTCCAGGCGGATGAGCGCATCCAACTGGGTTTCGCACGCTTCGCGGGGAACGGTGAGTAATTCGGTGGCGGTGGCGAGGAGCTGATCGCGTGTGGCGAAGCAGTGCCCATCGTCGCTGAAGGTACCGAGCACATAGCGCAACCCAGCCTGGATGCGTTCCGGCGCATCCACGGCGAAGCCCATCTGCTGCGCAATCTTATCCGCCGTCTTAAAGCCGATGCCGTAGATGTCCTTCGCCAGCCGGTACGGGTCGTGGCGCACGATGGCGATGGCCTCATCGGTGTACTGCTTGTAGATCTTCACCGCCAGCCCGGTACTCACGCCGTGACTCTGCAGAAAGATCATGATTTCCTTGATGTGCTTCTGCTCTTCCCAGGCACGTGCGATCAGCGCCGTACGCTTATCGCCGATCCCGGGCACCTCGCGCAGCCGGTTCACGTCCGATTCGATCACATCCAGTGTCTTTAGGCCGAAATAATCGACGATGCGCCCGGCATTCACCGGCCCCACACCCTTGACCAGGCCGCTGCCTAGATACTTGCGGATACCCTCGGCCGTCGCCGGAAGCCGCACAGTGTACTCGCGGACCTCGAACTGGCGGCCGTACTTGGGGTGCGTGCTCCAGACCCCTCGCAAGCGCACCGACTCACCGACTTGGACACCCGTCAGCACGCCGATCACGGTGACTTCGTAGCTCTTCCCTTTGGGGATCAACTTCGCGACCGTGTAGCCGTTCTCTTCGTTTTGGAAGGTTAGCCGTTCCAGCGTCCCTTCGAGAGCTTGTAAGGGGGTGTTTTCGGACATAGACATCACCAGGACAAATCAAATCGAGCTATAACAGGTGATGCGTGAAACGTGACGCGTGAAAATGTTCACGTATCACGGATCACGCATCACGCTTTACGTTCTAGGAACTACTTCGCGCTTATGCTCCCCGCCACCGTCGCTGCAAGTGAACTATCCATCGCCGAACTATTGCCACCCAACCCGTAGATGACGATCTGGCTGCCTTCCTCACGACCAATGCGCTCCAGGACGTTGAGCCGGTAGATTTCCATCGCCCGGTCCGACATCATCGCCGCCGCCTCGTTGAATTTCTCCGCGATGGCTTTCTCGGCGTCGGCCTCGGCGACCTTGGCCTGCGCCGACCGGCGGGACTGCGCCAGCACGCTCAACTCCTGGATCAGATCATTGGGCACGCGCACATCGGTAATCTCCACCGAGGTCACGTCCACGCCGAACGAAGCCGCCGCCGTGTCGATGATCTCCTTGAGCCGGCCCGACACCTTGTCGCGCGATCCCAGCAACTCCGACAATTCCAGCATTCCGGTGGTGTCTTTGAGCGCGCTGTTAGCTGCCTGGAAAACGGCCTCCTGATAATTCGCCACGCTCAACGCCGCCTTCTGCGGATCTTCCACCCGCCAGAAGATCACGGCTTCACAACCCACAGGGACGTTGTCATCCGTGAGCGTCTCCGCCGCCGTGATAACGCGAGTTTGCACACGCAAGTCGATCTGCGCCGTCACCGACTCGTTGAACGGCGGGTATGGGATGACCCAGAAGCGCCCTGGCCCCCGGACACCCACAAACTTGCCCAACTTTAACACAATCACACGCTCGTATTCAGAGACGATGTAAAGGCTACTGCTGAACATCCCCGGAACGATCAATGCGAGTAAACCACCGACAACGAAAACCGCCACGCCCACTGCTCCCCCAATGTCGGGCAACAGAAATCCTACCCCGACCGCGAGAATCACCGTGATGACCCCGATCAAGAAGAAGAGGGCGAACCAGATCAACGCGCGCTGAACACGCTGCACGTTGTTGAGGTTACGAGATGTGGGGTTGTAAACCGCCTGTGGAACCCGTTGTGCTGTCATAGCTACCTCCTTATGAATGATGAACCTTACCCCTATTAAAGCATAAAATGGATAAAATGAACAGGAGATTGCCTATTGAGTCATTTGCCAGTCGCAGCGCTTCAGGTATAGTCAAGAATAACTTGATAGGCTGAAGGTCTATACAATAACCGTAGGGCTCCAACCAACGACTATCAGATTATTTCGGAGGCTTCTCAGATGACGACTCAGTTGCTCATCATTTTTCTGCTGACAGTGTTGATTAACACTATCGACACAAGCGCCTATGCGGCGCGATTGGCGGGAGTGCGCACAGGACACCCGGCGCTGGCCGGCTCGCTCTACAATGTGCTGACCTTGGGATCGCGCGGGGCCAATGCCCTGGCTGGTCCACTACTCGCCAGTCTGACGGATGTGGCCGTGCTTGAACAAAACACCGGATCGCTGCTAACCGCATACCGCATCGTGGTACTCGCGGCATCGGTAGGAACGTTGATTGCTGCATTCGGCATCCCCAGCCTGAGCCGTATCCTGGCGCGCGGGATCGCTGCCTATGAGAACCGCCGTTCGCTGCCACAGGTGATCGTGCGCGGAACGTCGGTACAGGGGCTCTGGCGCATGACCACCGACTTGACGCCACCCCGTCTCGGCGCCGTGCGCGAATCTCGCCGCAGCCCTTTCCCCAAACGCTTTCTCATCGCCAGTATCCTCGTCACGGCGATTACTGCCGTAAGTAACGCCGCCGCGATGTATGCCAGTGCACTGGTTCCTGAAGGCGCGCGCACCGCAGCCAGTCTCTCACCGATGTTGGCTGGACTGGGGATGGTGCTTTCCATTTTTGTCGTCAATCCTGTCGCGGCCCTTGTCGCCGACGAGGCACTACGCGACAAGCGCCCGCTTAAGGATGTGACCTATATCACCATCTGGCAAGTAGGTGCACAACTGGTCGGGACGCTTGTCGCGCAGTTGTTGCTCTGGCCGGCTGGTCAGGCTATCGCCATCGTCGCCCGCTGGTTGATCGCGTGAATATCCAAAGACTACAAAAGTCTCAGCGCATACCCGCATTTTGCCGGGTTTTGTTCAGCGTAGGTACTTGGTCAGCTCGGTGAATCGTAAGACTTTTGTAGTCTGGCGCGAACGTGGTATACTTGACAGTAGTTAACAATTTATGGATTCCTTCGGGGCAGGGTGCGGGCCTTATTGAGCGGCCCAACTCCCGACCGGCGGTGAAGAGAATCGTCACAGACAAAGTCCGTAGCGATTTTCAAGCCCGCGAGCAATTGGCAAAAGCCCAAGTGCAGATCCGGTGTAAATCCGGGGCCGACGGTAAAAGCTGTTCAAATTCCGAATAGCAAAGTCCGGATGAGAGAAGGTACACGTGCAGAATAAGCGTGTCGTATAACGCCCCGAAGCTTGATCTTCGGGGCGTTTTTGTGTCTCTTATCAGCAGGAGTAAATACAATTGAAGGCACATGGTACGCGCACATCGAATGACAGCTATGGACAGACGCCTTTCCGGCATCTGCCCCTCTATTTGCTGTCGTTGGGACTGGTGCTACTCGTCTGGCAGATGGGCGCGCAGTGGATCGGCGACACACCGCGCCGTTTCTTGTTGCCAACGGCTGGAGAGGTTCTGGCGCGGTTCGTCAAACTCGCCACCGACGGCACGCTCGTACATCATGCCAGCGTTACCTTGTTGGAGATGGGATTGGGCTTACTCGTAGGGACGACACTCGCCGTGCTGTTGGGCTACGGTGTGGCGCACAGCAGACTGCTGGCCTATCTCCTTGAACCCGTGATCGTCACCTCGCAGGCGGTGCCGATTGTAGCGCTCGCACCGCTGTTGACCGTGTGGTTTGGTCCCAAGTTGGCCTCGAAAGTCGTCGTTTGCGCCCTCATCGTTTTCTTCCCGATTCTCGTCAACATCGTCGGGGGATTGAAAGGAATCGATCCACGTTTGCGCGATTTGTTCCGGATGCTGGAAGCGCCTCGGTACAAGGTGCTTCTACATTTGGAAATCCCTGCCGCACTGCCTGCATTCCTAGCAGGATTGCGGGTCAGCGGGACGCTTGCGGGGATGGGGGCAGTCGTCGGGGAATTCGTGGCCTCGACGCAAGGACTGGGCTATCTGGTCAAGCAGGGGCAGAATCTCTACGATATGCCGATGATGTTTGTGGCCATCATCACGTTGATGGCGATCGCCTTGACGGTCTACGGGCTGCTCACCGTCGTGGAACGCCGCGCGCTCCGCTGGAATGTGCAGGATACGACGACTACCTATGGCGAAGAAACGCTTGATGCTTGAATTACGAATTACGAATTACGAATTACGAATTGCGAATTATGGAGGTTATGATGCGTACACGTTTGGTTTATCTGGCTGTCATCGTTATGGTCTTGATTGGATGTAGTGGCTGTGCACCTAAATCAGAGCTAACCGAAATCAATCTGCCCATGGGGTACGTGGCGAACGTCCAGTTCACGCCCTTCTACATGGCCCAGGAACGGGAATACTTTCAGAAAGCCGGTTTTGACGTGAGTTTCGACTACCGATGGGAAACTGACGGTATCCAACTGGTCGCCGCCGGAGAGATTCCCTTCAGCATCGCCAGCGGCGATCAAGTGATCCAGGCCCGCAGCCAGGGGCTTCCTGTTGTCGCGGTGGCGGCGTGGTACCAGCGCTTCCCGGTCGCCATCATCGCCCTGGAGAACACGCCTCTGCGCTCCCCTGAGGACCTGCGTGGGCTGAGCATCGGCATCCCGGAGACGTTCGGCGCATCGTACATCGGGCTGCGCGCGCTGTTGAAAGCGGGCGGGCTCACCGAAGCTGACATCGACCTGCAAGCCATCGGATACACACAACTGGCAGCGCTGACTGCGGGGACGGTCGATGCTGTCGTCGTCTACGCTAACAACGAACCGTCAGTCCTCGCACAGCAGGGCGTATCCTTCAACAGCCTTTACGTCGCCGACTACGCGCACATCGTGTCCGCCGTCATCGTGAGCAATGACACGATGGTTAAGGAACAGCCGGAGACTGTGCAAGCCTTCGTGGATGCTTTTCTCAAGGGTTTGCAGGACGTGCTTGACGATCCAGACGCCGCTTTCGACATCAGCAAAAAATACATCGAAGGACTTGAAGAGAACGCTCCCGCACAGCGCGCGGTGCTGGATACCAGCATCGAATACTGGCGCGCGCCAAATCTGGGGCGCTTCGATGTTGACAGTTGGCAGCAGGCGCAGGCCGTGATGGCGGAAATCGGCCTGATCGAGCAGACAATGCCGGTGGAGAGCCTGTTCACCAACGAATTTGTGAAATAACCACGGTGGGGCACACCCTATAGTGCGTCTCACCTCGAACACATTATGACGACCGAACCGTTCCTGCACATCCGCAACCTATCCGCGAGCTTTCGCGGCTACCTGGGCGATTTGAGCGCACTGGACGATGTCTCGTTCGAGGTGGCGCATGGCGAATTCGTCTGCCTCATCGGGCCTTCTGGCTGCGGCAAATCGACGCTGCTGCGCATCGCTGCCGGGCTACTCGCCCCTTCGTACGGCGAAATTCTACTCGAAGGCCAGGCGCTGCGTACCCCCCAGAAGCGTGTGGGACTGGTCTTCCAACAGCCAGCACTTCTGCCCTGGCGCACCGTGCAGGACAACATCGCGCTTCCTCTGGAGATGATGCACCTGTCACCCGCCGATATCCAGGCACAAACTGCCGACTTGCTGGCGCTGGTAGGGCTGGTCGGTTTCGAGCAGGAGTATCCCATTCACCTTTCCGGCGGGATGGCGCAACGCGCTGCCCTGGCCCGTGCATTAGCGCAAAACCCAGAGGTACTGCTGCTTGATGAACCTTTCGGGGCACTCGATGCGTTAACGCGCGAACGTATGGCGGCGGAACTACTGCGCATCTGGGAACGGGACAAACGCACGGTACTAATGGTGACGCATAGCGTCGAGGAGGCAGCATTGCTGGCCGACCGGGTGGTCGTGTTGAGCAAACGACCAGGTCACGTTGTGGAAATCGTCGATGTAACGCTGCCGCGTCCGCGCTCATCCACGCTGCTTGCTGCGCCGGAACTACAGCGAATCGCGGAACATCTGCGTGAGGCGTTATCTGGGGGAAACGGCCACGCGACGGCGAGCCTTACCCCATTTTCCAGGTAACGCGCAACGACGCCTGTCGGTTTACGTAAAATTTCACGGCCCACACGCCAGGAGAAACGGCGTGCACGGCGGCGTCGGCCAGAGGCTTCTCGTTCAAAAGAACAGATGGCGGCCGTGAAGGCAGTGCCAGCCACACCTCACCCTTCACCAAACGCTGCAAATCGATCGTCAGGGTGAGATCACGATCCTCCAATTGCCATTCTGTGATTTCGGCTCCCTGCGAGATGTGGAACGTCGTCGCGACCAGATGAGGGATGGATTGCGCCGGGCGAATCCCCAACAGCACCACACCATGCGGTGGCAAGTGAAATACCGGTTGCAACGCACCTGGTTCCAGGCGCAGGTATCGTCGCTCCCAAAAATCAAAGATGTGATATGGTTTGCGCTGATCCATCGGCAAATCGGCCGGCAACGTGCGCTCCACTGGCGCATCGCTCCAGTTGAAGAGGCCAACCAGTCGCCACCGTCCCCACGGGCGCGCAATAGGAACGACGACCTCCTCCGGCATCTCTTTCTGGAAGAGGTCGAGCACGTCCATCCCTTCCAACAACGACGGAAACAATGCCGCGACGAGCGCACGACGTTCGGGCGACAGCGCATCCAGTTTATCGGAGAGCAACAGCAATCCACTCGAAAGACCGATGAGTGTAGCCTGCGCCAGGACTTCATCTTCGGTCAGTTTGGTATGCGTGTCACGCATCAGCAAGGTGTCCGGGTCATTGGTCCACCAACGATTGTGCATCCAGGTACGCGTCGTCACGTTGCGCAGACTGTTGCGCAAACTCGGCAGAGAGGGATTGCCTTTGAGCAAACGCTTTAATAAGCGCCACCTTCCATAACTCGGTTCCCAGGACGACGCGGTGTCTGGACCGATACGCATCGCATCGACCAGGCCAATGGCTGACTGCAACGGCGCGCCACAACCAACGATATAGGCATCGCTACCAGCGGCTTCCCGGATGATCTGGAAAATCTTGCGCAGTGCCTGTGCCCGTGTCACTCGTGCATTGTAGTACTTGCAGGCCAACGCACCTGCATACATAAAATCCAGCTTGAGATAGGCGTATCCCCACTCATGCACCGCATCTTGTACCAAACCCCGGATGTGCGCCTGCACACCGGGATGCGTGGGATCAAGTGTCCGGCCTAAAAATCCCGAGATCAAACCCGGCGAAACTGGATGACCACGCGGCGTGCGCAACAACCAATCCGGGTGCTGGGTGGCCAATATCGATTTGGGATGTGCCGTCAACGGCCCAAGCCACAAGCCCGGCGTAAACCCAGAACCCCGGATGCGTTCAGCCAGCCAGCGGAAATCGTGCGGGAAGCCTGCGTTGCGTTCAGTCCAATCGCCCCACTGCGTCTGGTAACCCTCATCAAGTTGGATAACCTCCAAGGGGATTTCATCCGCGAGCAAGGCCGCCGTAGCCAGGTTATCAATGATGTCCGCCTCGGTCACTCGATTACCGTACATATACCAGGAGCACCACCCCGTGGGCGCATGGCGCGGCGTGGGGAGCTGCATCTGCCGGATGACAGCATAGGCATACTGGGCGAACGGGTCCGTACTGGGCAGAGGCACCCATTCCAGGTAGAACCACTCGGAGGTCAGCCCTTCGCCGACATCGAGCGACAGATCATCGGCCTGGGATTGTACGGTCAGCGCGTGATGGCCGGGGCGTACATCCGCACCGACCTGCACAAATTGATCTGCGAGCGATACGCCCCCAACAATCAGCGCCTCTCGCGGCGTCACCACTGCGCCGGCCATCTCACTCCAAAAACATCCCGTTTTCCTGGCATAGGGCGTTTTGGGATTGTGGATCATAGGGCCTTGGAGCCAATGCACCGAAAGAGGGAGTGTGTTGTCATGGCGCTGCGCTGGCAAAAATCCGGCAGGGGACCAGGATTGCCAGCCAGTACTATAGAAGCCGGACGGCGGCTCAATTGACTCGAATCCATCCGGCGTCGTACTGATAAAAAAGCGGCGAACCTGTAGGGAGGCCGGACTAACGTTAGTCACCGATACTTTGAGCAAGATGAACGGGCGCGAAGGATAAGCCCGCACGCTCACGCTCAACGTCAACCCTTGAAGTTCCTGGTGACAGATCGTCGCGCCTTCCCCCTGCCCATGGGCATCCTGGAGGTGTTCCGTTGTCACGCGCCCAGAAGGGAGCTTGTCCGTCGTCAGCGCGCGGGCATGCCCACGCTGGACGACTTCCACACCGGCAAAACACCGCAAGGCACGTCCTGGACTCTGCAAGCGCAGTGTACCAATGTCGGGTTCCCAGCGCACTTCAAAACATGGACTTTGAAATAGCAATGGCATCGTCGAAACCACACCTCTTAGGCGCAGTGCCGGTTAACGCGCGGCGGCCCACCACACGACCACCCCGACACACAACACACAAAGTCCCAGGGCCATTCCCCCGAGCACTATGGCTAGCACAATAACAGCAATCCTCTGCTTGCGAGGGTCTGCCTCAATCTTCTCACCAGCTTCCACCAAAAGTCCCAGAACGAACTCAAGAGCCAGCGCGCCCAGGGTCACCATTGCCGTACCTACCGGGACGGAGAGAACCAGCGCCAGCAGGATTGCAATCAGCAGTTGCATACAACCTCTGTTAGAAATCGAGCCGGATGTGCAATTCCTTGAGCTGCCGCGCAGTAGCTTCGGCAGGCGTGTCAGCCATCAAGTCGGTGGCCTGTGCTGTCTTGGGGAACGCAATAACCTCACGGATATTGTTTTCGCCAGCCAGCAGCATCACCAGGCGGTCAATGCCAGGTGCCATCCCGCCGTGCGGAGGCGCACCATAAGAGAACGCATCCATCATGTGCCCGAATTTAGCGCGCGCCTCATCCTCCGGATAGCCCAACACGCGGAAAATATCCATTTGGATCTTCGGATCGTGCACACGGATGCTGCCCGACGCCAGTTCGTAGCCATTGCAGACCAGGTCGTAAGCGTCGGAGAGCACGGCGAGTGGATCGGCCATCATCGCTTCGTAGGTGTTCGGGCGCGGCATCGTGAACGGGTGATGCGCGGCATCCCACCGCTCTTCCTCGGCGTTCCACTCGAACATGGGGAAATCGAGGACAAAACCAAAAGCCAAAAGTTGCGGATCGGCCAGCGCCAGCCGGTCGCGGAAAGTGATCCGCAGCGCCGAGAGCGCCGCTCCAACAATCGCGGGTTCGGCAGCGACGATGCAGACCAGGTCGCCGGTCTGCGCGCCGGTCCGTGCGGCGATCGTGGCCAATTCATCCTCGGAGAGGAACTTGACCGCCGGCCCCTTCACGCCGTCGGCGCGGAAAGCCAGCGTCACCAGGCCCTTCGCGCCCTGCCCTTTGGCGATCTCAGTCAGGGCATCAATCTCCCTGCGGGTGTAATCCGCGCATCCTGGCGCGACGATGACCCCAATCTGTCCACCGGCCTTTGCTGTCCCGCTGAAAACGCCAAAGCCACTCTGCGCCAGATCGCCAGTCAAGTCCAGCAACTCCATCCCAAAGCGCAAATCCGGCTTGTCGGTGCCATAGCGAGCCAGTACCTCCGCGTGCGAGAGACGTGGGAAGGGCGAGAGAATGCGCTTCTCCGGCGTGACAGCGGGGATCAGTGCCGTGAACAGCCCCTCGACCAGGTCCAGCACATCATCGCGGTGGACGAACGACATTTCCAGGTCGAGTTGGGTGAATTCCGGTTGGCGGTCGCCGCGCAAATCTTCATCGCGGAAGCAACGTGCGATCTGGTAGTAGCGCTCAAAGCCCGCAACCATCAGCAGTTGCTTGAGCTGTTGCGGGGATTGCGGGAGCGCGTAGAATTTGCCGGGATGGACGCGACTCGGCACCAGGTAGTCCCGAGCGCCTTCCGGCGTCGACTTGAACAACTGCGGAGTTTCGATATCCAAAAAGCCATGTTGGTCGAGATAACTGCGGATAAACTGCGCCGTCCGGTGGCGCAGGATAATGTTGCGCTGCATGCGTTTGCGGCGTAGATCGAGATAGCGATAGCGCAGCCGCAGGGCTTCGTCGACCGGTGCATCGTCGTAGATGTAGAACGGCGGAGTCTGTGCCATGTTGAGGATCTGTACTTCGTGGGCCTCGACTTCGACCTCGCCGGTTGCCCATTCAGCATTGACCTGGTCATCAGGTCGCTGGTGCACCACCCCGCGCACCTGGATCACGTATTCGCTTCGCACTTCGGCAGCGACGGCGCGCGCATCGGGTGACGTTTCCGTACTGGCAACGACCTGGACCAATCCCGCGCGGTCGCGCAGCACAATAAAAACCACTCCGCCGAAGTCACGGCGGAGATTCACCCATCCGGCTAGCGTTACCTCCTGACCCACATGCGCCGCACGCAATTCGCCACACGTATGGCTCTTGAACATGCCATCCTCCTTCTTCAGAATAAGACTCTATCCGAAAATTATGCTGGCGAGCGTTTCTAGTATATCAAAGGCGAACTTTCGGATAGGTTCTAACTCACTACGAGCACTACTATACCACATAGGACGCTATGGAGCAAACAAAAATACCCACAATTGCCAAAAAACATAAATGCGATTAATATTATAGTAATCATATGATATAATCACAGTTAGAATGGAATGGATTACAGGCTTACTGCCCGGTTGGTTGGTCGAATGGGTTCGTATCTACATCGTGCCGTTCCTCAAGGTTCAGCTACGAGTTATGGCGCGGGCTATGCTTTCGGGCATAACGGATACGCTGTTGTTCATCAGCTTGCCACTCGTCATCAGCTTTGGCAGTCAGGTGATCTGGAGCAGTCGCTATCAGCTCACAATGACGCAACAGACACAACTCGAGCGTTGGGGCAGCGTGGCCCAGCTAGTCGCTTATATGGAGGACGTCCCGCCAGTGGTGCCGCTGGTCTTATGGTACAAGGAAAACGGTATGCGCGAAGAAAATCCCAGTAACTGCGAAGGCATTATGGGACTCTATTCGGCGGTGACGTCGGGCACGCTCCCTTGCTTTCCACCCGGCCCAATCAGCGCCAGCGATGTAACGCGTCAATTGCACATCGGTACCCAGGTCTTCAAAAGTTACTGTCCAGATGTCTCCTACACCACCACCGATCCTAAACTTATTCAAAAATGCTATCTCTACTACAACGCCGGTCCCCGCGCCCGTACGGATCCTGACGATTCAGCCTACGTGATGAATGGCTACGACGTCAACCACCAAAATATGATACTGACCGACATCAAGGGACGACAATACCGTTTGACGGCGTTGGGTGCCTGGCCCACGCACATCGCGATGCAGATGCAGTTGGCACAGTGGCGCACAGCGGGAATGCCCCCCGCGGTTTTGGCACCGGCGCTGTTGGTCCAGGAGATGATAGACAAACTTTGGACTGCGACAGAAAACGTCGCAGAGAGTCGTCCCGGCGATGGGGTGCTTGACACTGACAATACCATCGCCAGCGATACGGCTCCGGCGGCGTGTCGCGAGCCGACCATCCAGGAATGCTTCATTGAGCCCCACAGTAACGGTGATGCAAGTCTGCGCCCCAACCTCAGTCCACTGCTGATCACGCCGTTCGCGCACAGCGAGTTGATGTGCGGTTTGTTTCCCGGAATTGATCTGGTGTCCACCAAAGCCTCCCTGGTCCTTGCCCCGATGCCGGGTACTCTCACCCGTTATACCGATGGTCAAGGCAACCTGACGATTCAGATCGAGAATGACGAATGGACGTTATGGCTGATCGGATTGCGTTCCTACACAGTCAGCGACGGGACCATCGCTGCTGGTGATCCAATCGGTGCTGTCGGTGGTGTGGGGAGCCAGACGCCAGGTGTACATTATGCCGTTTATGATAGAATAGCAGCAGGATTTGTGGATGCATTGAGTTTTGTGCCGGCGGCCGATTGCCCGCCTATCAACAGGTAATGTGAACATTTCGAAAAGGAGAGAATCATGAATGCAGGAGCCTTGGTTGTACTTTTTCTCATCCTAATCGCCATCGCGTGGGCTTTCTGGTTGATTTTCAAACGCGACCTCATTGGGATCAACTTGGGGAAATTGCTCTCGTACTTCGCCGGGGTTATCTTAACCTTGCTGATCGTGCTGTGGATTACGTCACGGTTTCTTCCCTGGTGGGCAGTCCGCCTGGTGAGAGATACACAACAATCCCCCAACGCTCAGGAGCTTCAGGATGTCAGCGCCGATCTGATCAATCAAATTATCGCCGGGCCAGGCGTCGTGGTGACGACAGCGACCGTCGTTTCGCCCTCACCGATCATCGTCACGCCAACGCCAACCATCAGCCCGCTCACTACGCCTGGAGCCAGTTCCCTCGAGAGTCCGCTGGTGGCGGGTGAACAGACACATACGGTGCAATCAGGAGACACCCTGTACAGCATCAGCCGCCGATATGGCGTCACTGTAGACCAACTGAAACAGCGTAACAACCTCACGAGTGATATGATCCGTGTGGGCCAGCAGTTAATCATCCCATAAATCAACCATCTCGTGACTCAGGAAACTGTCACCACGCCGCCCGCAGCCAAGAAGCGTGCTGCTGTGCCTGCCGCTCTGGAAAAGGTCCGGCAGTTCTTCCGGCGAATTATAAAGCCTTTCCTGGAGAGCTTTTTCCCCAAGCCACATTATCTGGAAGATGAGGTTGTGCAGCAGGTCATCAGGATGGCGAATTATCGCGCGGAAGTGCCCAGGCTGCTAGGCATTGCTGGCATAATCATCCTCGTCCCAGGTTTGATTCTCTTGGGAGCAGCAAGTCTCGCCCAGGCAGATGCCATTCAACTCGTCTCAGCCATCATGGTTATTGTCGCGTTGTTCTTTCTCTTCATAGCAGCGCAAGAATGGCTGAATTACAATCAATGGCATTTCATTGTGACCAACAAACGTATTATTCTCATCACCCCTCATCCACAGCGACGTGGATTCGCCGACGCGATCTACCTGAAGGGTGGAAAAATCCAGGTCTTGGATACTAACTTCTCCAAGAGTCCTCTCTGGGGGTTATTCCAAATGATCCAGGGGACGCGCGATGTGATGTTGAGTATGAGCGGCTACGAATTTCTGGAGACGGGCGCACAGGTCAAGGGTGGCCTGCGCTTTCCCGACGTCAAGCCAGATGACATCCGCCGGTTGGAGGAACTTATCTTCAGTTGATTACATTCCGAATCAGTCATTCAGCGCCTCCGCAGAAGGACAACCACAAGGCCAAGCGCCAACAGCAGCGCCGGAGCAGAACCACACGTTTTTGAAGGAACACCCTCTACAGGCATCAATGTACGCGGCGGCAACGACGTAGGTGTGGCAGAGCTGGCGGCAACGGGCGCTGCAGAATACGGCGTAGGCGACGCAGCCGGTGGTATGACGACAATGCGCGGCGTCGGCGTCGAGAGGCGAAATGGTGTCGCTGTGGGCGTAGGTGTTGCGGTGAAGGTCAATTCAAGCGTCGCCGTGAGCGTAGGAGTTGCTGGAACAGGCGTTACGGTCGGCGTGATAGTCGCTGTTGGCACAATCTCCGGGGTAGCGGTGGGGGGTTCGGGCGTCGATGTAGGTTCAGCGGCAAAGCTCAAGGAGCGATACGCGGTGGCAAGTTCGGCGGTCAAACCAATGTAGGAATCACCATAAAGCGCTGAAGGTTCGATGTGCGTGCCTTCCAGCCACTCGTTAAAGCTGGTGATGACGACCCAACCGGCGTTGCTCTGCGCTGCTCCCTGCCAGCATTCACGATAATACGCCCCCCCCTCGCGTGGGCGCGCAAAAGCATCGGCGCGGCCGGTCGCAAAATCATCATAGCCGGGCATCACCGTTGCTACCCAGTAGCGGGCAGCGTTGTGCTCCGCATTCCACTGATCCACGACCGATCCCCAACGTACCAGAACCGCCGCCGGGGTTGCCGACCACGCAACGCTGTAGAGATAAAGGCCGTCGAAAACCTCAAGATAGTCGAGTTGCACGCCTTCGGCAATCCATAGCATTTGCCGCTCAGGGTCCACCTGTGCGCGAATCGCCTGCCACGTCGCGACGGAGAACTGCTCCTGCCGCCAGAAAAAGATGACAGGACGGCCATCCACCCGCAGATAAGCGGCATGTTGCGCGCGACCATCCCGCAATGCCTGTAGAGCCGCAAGCACTGTGTCCTCGCTCTGCAAGAAGGGGCCACCCATATCGACCGAGACCGCCGCCCGAATCCCCTGGCTTTGCGCCTGATCCAGCAGGATACGGAAATTCGATTCGGTCTGGTTATTGGTCATATCTGGGCCATACCAGGCCTGGACCAAAGCATCGATGCCGGCCTCGCGCGCCTCGCGCACATGCCGTTGGATGGCGTAGACATCGCTGGAATGGTAGAGCTGCAACGGCTTATCAGGCAGCGGTTTCTCCCAGGTCAGCATGTCGAACCAGGCGTAATAGAAAGCCAATACCAGCCGCCCGTCAGACTGTGCATGGACAGGTGCAGAGCGCACCACGAGCGCCAGGCACATCATCAGGCATGCCAGACAACATCGACGCCGACTCAATCAAATACCTCCCCAGAATAGTCTAAAGCTGAACGTTAACGACAAGTATAATGCGGCAAGAAAATAAAACAAATCTGGACAGTAGACCAAGCTTCGAGTATAATCACAGTGAATGAGTTTAATGAAGGAGATAAGTATGCCAATATTGAGTTGGATAAGTGACGGACTAGGGATGATCGTGGGCTTTATAGTGTGCCTGATCCCGCTGATTTTGGTACATGAGCTAGGCCATTTCTTTATGGCGAGATTGATTGGCGTGTGGGCGCGAGAGTTCGGGATCGGCTATCCCCCACGCATCGTCAAACTTTTCACATGGCGTGAGACCGACTTCACCCTCAACTGGTTGCCACTTGGTGGATTCACACGGTTGGAAGGCGAACAGACGTTTGCGGAAGACGAAGAAGAGGACGGAGAGGTATCGCCGGAAGTTCAGGCCGAAAGAGAGGAGGCCTACCGCCACAGTCTGTACGCACAACCGCCCGGAAAGCGCATCTTGCTGTACCTGGGCGGCCCGGTGATGAACCTACTGACAGCGTGGGTGCTGGCAACGCTGCTCTTCACCACAGGACTTCCCATAGCGAATGTCGTCATCAGCGAGGTCGCGGCGGAGTCGCCTGCCGCCGAAGCTGACATGCAAGTTGGTGATGTCATCGTCGCCGTCAACGGTGAGGTGGTCGAGTCTATCGATGAAGTTGCCGCTTCTGTTCAACAGACCCTCGGCGAACCAACCGAAATTCTGATGGAGCGCGAGGGACAAGAGCTTACCGTGTCGCTCATCCCGCGTGCCGATCCACCGGAGGGCCAGGGCGCGATGGGTGTCCTCATCAGCGAGGTAGCCAGTGGGAAACTCAAGCACTATCCCCTGGGGCAAGCTTTTATCTACGGCAGCCGGTATCTGGGGAGAATCATCGGCGCGACAGTGTTGTTCCCGGTTTACGTAATTCGCGGATTGATCCCCATCGAACAGGCGCGACCGGTAGGCCCCATCGGGATCAGCCAGATCGCGCAACATTCGGTGGAGACCAGCATTTCCACTGGCGCGGCCTACCCGCTCCTAAATATTCTGATTCTCGTCAGCGTGAGTTTGGGGATGTTCAATCTGCTACCTATCCCGGCGCTGGATGGTGGGCGGATTCTCTTTGCCATCGTGGAAAAGATACGCCACAAGCCGCTCACGCCCGCTTTAGAGGAACGCATCCATATGGTGACCTTGATGGTGCTCGGCGCGATTTTCATCATTATTACGGTCCTGGACGTCGTCGCACCGGTCCAATTGCCTTAATTCGTACAAGGGTAAGAAAAAGCGAACAACGTATGGCCGACAAAAAGATCACCGATAGCTTGTGGCAAAGTATAGAGGAATTGCAGCACGTACCACAAGCCGCCGACTTGAAGCAATTCTCGGGATTGCTCGCAGAGGACCTTCAGCGACTCACAGCAGCCTGGGAGAACCTGCCCGTTGACGTGCGGCGCGGGACGGTCCGGGCCTGGAACGCCCTCGCCGTTGAAGACTTCGAGATGGATTTCTCTGCCGTGCTCCGCATGGCTATGCGCGATGAAGATGCGGATGTGCGCGCGGCAGCGATCACCGGGCTGGATGAGGACGAAGACATTCGGCTGATCCCGCAACTGAGCGAGATTCTCGAAAACGATACGGCGGCGGTGGTGCGCGCCGCCGCAGCGCGCACGCTGGCACACTTCGTGCTGATGGGCGAGTTGGACAAGATTCTCCCGCGCTCCTTTGAGATCGCCTGCATGGCGCTGCTGAAGGCGCATAATGACCTCAGCGAAGACCTGGATGTACGCCGTCACGCACTTGAGTCGCTGGCGTATACCAGCCTGCACGGCACACCGCGGATGATCGAAGCCGCCTACGCCCATCCGGAAGAAAAAATGCGCATCAGCGCCGTCCTCGCGATGGGCCGCAGCGCCGACAAACGCTGGGCCAAAATCGTCTACCGGGAATTGTTCAGCCCCTTGCCGGAGATGCGCTACGAGGCAACGTGCGCCTGCGGCGAACTGGCCCTGCCAGAAGCCATCCCCGCGCTGATCGAATTGATCGAGGACGTCAATATCGACATCCAACAAACAGCGTTGTGGGCACTCGGTCAGATTGGGGGAAAACTAGCGCAACGCGCGCTGGAAAAATACGTCACTTCCGATAACCTGGCCCTGCGTCAGGCAGCCCACAATGCGCTCGAAGAACTGGAGTTCTTCCACGGCGATCTCACAACCTTCTTCGGCCCACCCACCGAATTCGACGGTGCAGGCGAGGTTAGCTGGGCCGAGGAGGACGCCCACGAAGGCATCAGCTTCGGTAAAAAGCTCGCGCTCGGGTTCGGCGAGAACGAAGACGATTTCGACGACGAAGATGAAGACCTCGGGGACGAGGACCTCGGGGACGAGGGCCTCGAGGACGAGGACTTCGATGATGAAGACGATCTACTCACATTGTATCTCGAAGACGAAGACGATGATGTGGAGGACCCGTGGGCCTAGCAACCAATGCACGGCGCAATCATACCGGCGGTAGAACCCTCGCGCTGCTAGGGCTGTTATTGTTGCTGGCAGTAACGCTATCACCCGCATATGCTCAGGCCGGCGTCGTCGCCGAGCATACGTACACGTACAGCCAGACAGCGACGTTTACGCTGACCTTTGCACCGGAAACCGCTCCTGACACGGCTACACTGTACATCAAGGTCGGGACGTACACACAGGCTTACCCAACGCCGGTCGTCGAGAGCGTCGCGCAGCATGAGCGCAACCTGAGCGAGGAGCCGTTCCCGCCGTTTACGATGATCAGCTATTGGTGGGACTCCGAGGATGCGCAAGGACAGACGCTCACCACCGAGAAACAACACTTTTTATACGAAGACAATCGCTTTGCCTGGGAAACGCTGCGCGACGGTCCTATCACGCTGCACTGGGTAGCCGGGGACAAAGTCCTGATGAACAACGCGCTGAACATCGCGCAATCCGCCATCACCGAGATTCAGGAAACCCTGAATGCGCCGGTCATCGACTCGGCCACACTCTACATCTACCCGTCGCTGCCCGACCTGCAATCCGCACTGCAATTGACGGGATACGAGTGGGTTGGCGGGCAGGCTTATCCCGAGATCGGTGTGGTACTACTCGCCATATCGCCGTCCAGCGAGGCCATCCTCAAGATGAAGCGCGATATCCCACACGAACTCACCCACAAGGTGCTTTACGATCTCACCGGCCCGCAAGGTTACGCGGCGCTGCCCATCTGGCTCAACGAAGGATTGGCCTCCATCTTCGAACGCAGTCCCGATCCCGCCTACGCGCTGGCGCTGCAACGGGCCGCGCAGGACGGCAAGTTGATCCCTATGGAAACGCTGTGCCATCCGTTCCCTGCAGAAACCGATCGCGCCCTTTTGGCCTACGCGCAAAGCCAGAGCTTCGTCCGCTACCTCCAGCAGACGTATGGGTGGACGCAGGTGCGCAAGCTCATTGATGCTTATGCAGACGGGAAGGCGTGCTCCACGGGCGCAAAACAGACACTTGGGGGGGATCTGACGACACTGGAACGTGACTGGCGCGTCTGGATGGAACAACAAAATCAAGACAGCGCTGTCTCCGCAACGTGGACCTACGTGGCAACCATCGTCCGCGACCTCGCGCCCTGGCTGGTGCTGATGGGCCTTCTCTGTGTGCCAGCCTGTTTCCTTTGGGTAGGCACGGCGTTAAGACCGCATTAGAAGAACAACGTCATCGCTTTCCAGCTCGAAGGGGATCGTCAGATCCCCGGCTTGGCCAGAATCGGGGATCTGGCGATCCCCTC
>JAFGSL010000525.1 GCA_016934645.1 Anaerolineae bacterium | reverse complement strand
TCTATACGGTTCACGTTGCCTGGGGCGCGCCAATGCTGAATCTCGACGCCAGCAACTCTACGCGACCTGAGCAAGGTGACGGCGCCATTTACTACGACCGCTCAGGCGATGGCGGGCTGACATGGGGTGTTGATCGCGAACTCACTGGCCCTGACACCAACAACGCAAGCTCTCCTGACCTCGTCGCTGACGGGCAATGGGTGTATGTTGTCTGGCGACAGTATGATGGCCTGTATCTTACCTCCTCGGCTGACGGTGGGACGACCTGGGTATCGCCTACGCTTATTCTCACCAGCACCGAAAGCATGGCAAGCCCTACTATCGCCAGAGACGTTACTGGGACGCTGCACCTGGCGTGGGCGGAACACCTGTACGTAACGGCAAGCGAGTACCACATTGGCTACGCGCGTTCCCTGGATGGTGGGCAGACATGGATTGACCGGCAATTTGTCGATTCGGGCACTGTAACCGCTGCGCGTGGCAATCCAGACATTGCTGTGGATCCGAATGGCAGCTATGTCCACCTTGTTTGGGATGATCGGGTTTCCGGCATCCCACAAATTTATCACGCGGCTTCTGACGATAACGGCCTCTCGTGGGGTACACCGGTGCGTTTGTCCAGCGGCGACGCGGAGGCCGTTGAGCCGGCGGTCGCTGTGGATGGCGACAGCGTGATCTACGTCGTCTGGCAAGATGCGCTGTATGATGTAGATGATATTCTTTACAGCCTTTCCGTAAACCATGGCGTGACCTGGAGTATGCCCGGACGTGTCAATGACGACGCCACGGCTTTCCCGCAGCGCCATCCGGCCGTCGTCGCGGGGGATAGCGCCTACGCCGTGTGGGGCGATTTCCGCCGCGCCAACTGGGACATTGAATCCGCGGCTTTGCAGGGAGTGTGTGCTATACCGCTGCAAAACGTCTCCATCAGTGGACCGTCCACAACGCAGACCGGCGTGCCGGTGGATTTGGAAGCCGTCATCACTCCGCCCGACGCGACTCCTCCCTTGACCTTCGTGTGGACGCCAGCACCTGCTGCTGGGCAGGGGACGGCTAAAGCGACCTACTACTGGCAGGAACCGGCGACCTACGATGTGCAGGTGGTGGTGAGTAATTGTGGCAGCACTGTCACTGCAACACATCGTGTCGCTGTCTATACGCCCGCGCCACTCCTGCCGTGTGTGGAAGGCTATGTCTACTATGCGACGACTGCGCTTCCCGGCGTGAATGTGGAGCTGATCTTGGGATCGAGTGCCAGCGGGCCGGTGGAGGATAGCACGACGACCGACGCCAGCGGTCACTATCGCTTCTGTAACGTCGCGCCCGGCGCGTACATGCTCAAACGCTATGGCCTCACCACAGATTACGTTGACTGGGTGGCAGATAGCCTCACGATGGGCAGCAGCAATGTGATCAAGAACCTCGATCTGCCCAAGGAGATGACGCTGGACGACCCGGATGACGGTGATATCATTTATACCACCATTCCGACGATGACGTGGCAGGCCTTGCCCGATGCCGATCGCTACACCTTCCAACTGAACAAAACGGCGGATTGGACCTTGATCGAGCACACCAACAACATCATCGGTACGGCGCACCAGGTGCTCGCGCCGTTGGAGTGGAGTACCGGCTATACCTGGCAGATCGACGCTTATGCCGGCACGCACTGGGTGGGCACGACGAGCGACAACTTCACGTTCAGCACGTCGCCAATGATTGTCATCGAACTCCCGCCCATTGTGACGATCAATTCTTCGTTGCGCCTTGAGGAAGCATCAGAGGGTGTGGTGGTTAACAAACTCGTCGGCGACAATAGCGGGAAGACCACTCGCAACTACGTCGATGTGGTAGCCTATGTCTCCACTTACGCTTCCGGGGGGGCTTCGAACGTCGATGTTATCCTCACGGTACCCGGCGACGTCCTCGGTACGCCGACCAACGTGTGGGTGCGCAACACCTACGGCGGGGCGCTGACGGTGGCGACGCCAACGTCTCCGGCCAGCGGGCAGTACAAAGTCACAACCAACCTGACCAAAGGCTGTTACTGGTGGTTCTGTCCCTATCGCAAACAGGTGGTGTGGCGCTTCGACATCCCTGACGGCATTGCGCCACAAACACTTAACCTGCAGAGTCGCGTCCAAAAGACGGGGTACTGGGTTTTCGGCAGTTTCTCCGACGCTGATCTGCGCCTGGTGGACACTGCCGGGGCGCTCATCGTGACCAACCGCACGCAACTGTACGACAACTATACCAGTTGGGAAGTCACGAGCTTGCTGGCGCAGCTCTACAACGTGGCCCAGGGCGCGCCGCACAACGATCAACCCCTCGGTGTGATCTACAACGCCGATCTCTACGATACCGATATACGCGACTGGGATAACACCGGGGTCGGTTACAGTAGTGAAACTGCTGCTAACACAGTCGCCAACGAGTTGGATGATCTCATTGAGGATTGGGTCGAGGATGGCACGTGGACCTGGTCGTACCATTTCTTCTTCTCCACTACCGTCAGTGCTGATTTCTATCCCTACTATCTGCTTCTCGTTGGTGATGACGATGTGCTGCCGTTCTACCGCTATAACGATCCCTCCAATGATGAGGGCATCGATAAAATCAGTAGTTGGTGTGATCATGGGTGGTGTACCGACAGTGATACCAATCCGGCAATCCATGCGACCGATGAAGACTACTTCTTCACCGACAATCCCTACGGCGATCTGTGGGGTGGTACAGACTGGCGTACCGGCGATCTGGAACTAGGGGTGGGGCGCTTGGTCGGTGATAGCGCAGATGATATGCTGACGCTGCTCGAGAGCAGTCTGGCAACCGACGGTGGCACCTGGCGCGCGGTGATGGCGAGTGTGGATGGTTGGGAGTTGGGATACAGCAACCCCAGTTGTCCGAGTGATGCCATCGCTGACGTGCTCAACGTGCCGGCCCGCCTGTCGGCGCGCGGTTTCAACGTCCTCAATGACATCGAGACGCCGCGCACCGTGGATGTGGTCTCCGGGTATCCCTCTAACTGGAACTCCAGTTTCCGCGCGGCGGCCAATGTCGGAATGGATATCTTCTTTATCGGCGGGCATAATCACTACAGCTACGCTGGTATCCCCGGCGACGACTTCTCCCCCGATGATACCTGCTCCGCCGCGACGTGCGACTACAATCGCTTCGACAACGACCATCCATTGGCGTTCATTGTGGGCTGCCATGGTGGTCTGCCCGTGCCCGACATCGATGTCCCTGGCGGCGTCGATGATGATATGGTCTACGACCTTGTTCACGAGGGCGCGCGCGCCTACGTCGGTGCCACCGGCTTCAGCTACGGTTCGCCGGGCAGCCTGTGTTATGCGACCTGGGGCGAGCGTTTGCTACAACACTTCTTCGACGAGTTCCTCCCGGCAGGCTCAGAGAGCCGCACGATTGGGCATGCGCTTAGCCGCGCCAAGGATACCTACGTCTTTGGTTTTGGTTCCGATAACGGCCTGGATCGCAAGACCGTGACCGAGTTCAACCTCTACGGTGTACCTTGGCAGCGACTCGACTATCCGGGAGGGATGCAGGCAGCGGTCAGCCATCAGCTTTCAGCCGTCAGCCTTCAGCCAACAGCGGTGCGGGTGGATGCAGGGAACATCGTCCAGGCGGATACCTACCGTTACACGCGCACGATCACCGTGGATATCGGCACTCCTGATGTGACACAGGTGATGACCGGCGGTGTGACCTACGATATACTGTCCATCGCGGGTGGGGAGTTGGCGCTGGCGCCCGATGTGCCGATGCTGCCCTACGTCAAGGGTTACACATTGACGTTGCCCATCAGCGCCACCGTACAGAGCGTGGCCTTGGTGGACTCCACCTGCGGCAACGATACGCTGTACGAAGTGCCTATCATCGTTGCGCAACCGTGGACAGAAGGGGGCACAGTCTACACGACCACCACCGGTATCGACGACTACTATCCGGCTGCCGAAGCTATCGTGGTGACACAGACGCAGGGCAACCGGATGCTTCTCACTCTCTTCCCTATCCAACATAATCCGACAAGCAACCAGACGCGCTTCTGTTCGCAGATGGTGGTCGAGGTGGTGTACGATGCACCGGTCGCGCTGGCAGTTTCAGACGTGACGCCATTGGTCGAGACGCTGGTACCTGGCGCGCCGGTCAGCGTTACAGCGCTGCTGGAAAACGTGACGGATGAATTGCTCACCGTCACCTCCACGCTGACGTTGCTGGACGCCGAAGGCCACGAAGTCGGCTGGCACGATGCCGGTCCGTTCTCGGTTCCAGTGGATGGCCAGCAGAGTGTCGAACTTGGCTGGGACGGGACATTGCCGGAGGGCTTCTACGGTCTGCTGCTGACCTTCTGGCAGGACGACGTGCTGATGGGCTTGGGGAGTACCCAGGTCAACGTTACGGGCGGCGCGCTGACCGCGTTGGAGGTCCCGACGGCAACGCTGGCGATGAGCGATACGGCAACGTTCCGCGTGACCTTCAGCAACTACCTCGCCGAGCCTGTCACGGTCACGGCGCACCTGGCGCTCTATGACAACGAGGGCGGTATCGTCGCAGTCTTGCCGGAACAGACGGCCATAACGGCGGCGAGCGACATGCACGTCTTTGAGTTCACCTGGGAGGTCGTCGCGAGCGCGGGTGGTGTCTATATGGCGCAGGCGCGCATCGTGCGCGATAACGAGGTGCAGGAGCACATCGTGCGCGAGGACGAAACGCAGTATGGCCCGTTGACCGGTGAGTTTATGGTCGGCAGCGTGCTCAGTGATGTTTTCCTGCCGGTTGTCTTGCGCAATTTCTGAGAACCGTGTGACAACGCGATGGGGGTGTTTTGTCTGGCTAGGACGAAACACCCCCAATTCTTCCTGCACGGCATAACTTTTCTTGGTCTACAGCTTCAAGGGGATCGCCAGATCCCCGACTCTTGCGCACAGCCGGGGATCTGGCGATCCCCTCCAAGCATGATGATCTGGACACACGGGCAGGCGCTGAAGCACCTGCCGACCATCAGGCGTCCCTACGGGACGGTAGCGCCTGTCCCGTAGGGACATTTGAAGGTTGCCCGGCGCTTGAGCGGCGGGGGTGCGGAATTCTACCGCGTCTTCTCCGCCCTTCCCAGTGCCCTTCTCCCTGTGATCGCCCTACTTGTCCTGTTCCTCGCCCGGCCCTGCACCTTGTCGCGGCCGTAGCCGCGCCTTCCATAACGCCTTCTGCCACCCTTCGCCCCCGACATGGCTGTACCCACCGGCTTCAGCCGGTCCTCCCCCATCGTCCATTTTCCCCATCCGTGGTGCTCCCCCTGCAACTTTCAACTTGTAACTTTTCACTTTTCCCCCTATACTTACCCCTGACACAAAAAAGCGCCCCGCAGTGCGTGAACACCCGGGGCTCCCTTTGGGCTATGGCCCAAAGGCACTTCCGGCGATTGCCGCGCCGTAGTGGGCCATAGCACACCACACCCGCCCCCGCGCGCAATCGGCTTCCGAGCCGCCGTCGCCGGGGGCGTTCGTTTTATCTTGACCATGGTTTCTTCATTTGCTTGAGGTGATGAAGGATGTCGCAGCTAACAAAAACAGCAGAAACCCTTGGCATACCAGAAAATCAACTAAGGGAATTTTGCCTAGAAGTACAGGGATGCTTTCGCGGTTGGCTTCCATCTTTTAGGTTGATTGCTGCAACTCTTGAAAAACATCCACTGGAAAGTGCCGTAGAGATCGCTCACCTAATAAAACTCAACACTACGAATACGAGGTCTAATACATTTACCCCTCCATCAGACGAACTAGTCATTGATACCCCGCCAACCTATCAGCACAAACGAAACGCTTATGTGCCGCCGCATCGCGTTACTCTGGATCAGTTGGAGAAATGTCCGCACGGCGTACCGATAACTCGGACTTGTGCGATCTGTAATCCCAAGAAATTCAGAGAAGAAACCGGCATTGATTAGCCGGATATTGCGCTTCCGAGAGAAGAAAAACAGGAACACATATGCCACGAATCTTCGATAACATCGCTACACCGCTCCTTCCCGCCCTCCGGGAAACTCTGGATGTCGCTTACCGTGCCGATTTCTGCGTGGGCTACTTCAACCTGCGCGGCTGGCGCGAGATTGACGCCCACATCGAGACCTGGACCGGCGGCGACTCCAACTATCGCTGCCGCCTGCTGGTGGGGATGCAGCGCCGTCCCGAAGAGGAATTGCGCGCCGCGCTCAGTTTCCGCCAGGATGACAACCAGATGGACAACCGGCGCGTGGTGCAACTCAAGAAGGAACTAGCGCAAGAGTTCCGCGACCAGTTGATCATCGGCGCGCCGACCAACGCCGACGAAGCAGGGCTGCGCCGGTTGGCGCAGCAACTCAAGGCCGGAAAACTCGTCGTCAAGCTCTTTTTGCGCCACACACTACACGCCAAGCTCTACATGCTGTATCGCCAGGACATCGCCACGCCCATTATCGGCTTTATGGGCAGCAGCAACCTCACCTTCTCCGGTCTGGCGGGGCAGGGCGAACTGAATATCGACGTGGTAGAACAGGACGCGGCCCAAAAACTGACGCAATGGTTTGAGGAGCGTTGGGACGACCGCTGGTGCGTGGATATCTCCCAGGAATTGATCACCATCATCGAGGAAAGCTGGGCGGCAGAGAAGCTGCTCCCGCCCTACTACATCTACCTCAAGATGGCCTATCACCTCTCCCAAGAGGCCCGCGCCGGACTGACGGAGTTCCACATTCCGGCGCAGCTCTACAACACGATGTTCGATTTCCAGAACGCCGCCGTGAAGATCGCGGCCCGGCATCTG